>JASHSL010000267.1 GCA_030040855.1 Terriglobales bacterium | reverse complement strand
ACGGCGTCCGCACGCGGTGACCAGCAGAGCACGCCTTAGCGGGGATGTCCGCCTCCACCACCTCTTGTCTGTTGCCTAGCCTGCAGGTGATCTTGCTCCCGAGCGTGTCGTTCCTCCATTTGCTGCGTCTGCTGCTGATGCCTTTGCTCCATCTGCTGCCTCTCCGCTTCGCTGGCGTTTCGCTGTTCCGCCTGCTGGTGCTCTCGTTCCTGCTGCTGCACCATTTGTTGGTGTTCCTGCTCCTGCTTGTCGTAAAGTTTGTTCTGCTCGTCTTGATATTTCTGATCGAGCTTTGCGTCCCCCGTCTTTGGGGCCTCACCGCGTTGATGCGGAGGAAGGTCCTTTGCGTGAATTACTCCGCTCGCATTGGGAGGACGCGGGACGTTGCTCTCAGGTCGATATGTCCCTCCGGCGTCTTTCGCCGGTTCGACTCCATGGTCGTTAAAGACGCCGGCTCTTGGCGTCGCCGCGACCGGAGGCTTGCCATGATTCACTGATGCCCGTAACTGTGGATTGGTGAGGGCAGCGTGCTCCTGATGCGTCTGCACAGAGGTAGGCCCAATATGCGTGTCACGCTCCGCGGCCTCCTCCTCAGGTGTAGGACGCGCCTCAATCCCGCCGTTGCCTCCGTTATAGCTGACGTAGCTCACCTTGTTGTTGATCACGGTGGTGTTGTAAACGTTGTGAATATTGGTGATGTTTACGTTATTCACTGCGCGGTTGTAAAAGAAATTCCCATTCTCCCAACGTCCACCATCATAGCCGTGACCAAAATAGCCGAACCCGTAGTTGACTCCGCCATAGAAACCGATGTGTGGGCCCCAGAACCCGACATGCCAGATAAATGCAGCTCCGTCCCATCCCCACCACCCCGGCGTCCATAAAAGACCGACCCCAGGAGGCAACAGCCAGGTTCCTGGCACCCAGTAATAACCGTACGGACCCCAAGCCCAATAACCCGGTACCCACAGATAGCCCGGAGCTGGGCAAAGCGGCTGGGCGTAGACGGGCAGCGGCGGTGGGCCAATGGTGATCGATATGCCGATCTGTGCAAACGATGCAGTCGGAACGATAAACACTAGGAGCATGAACAGCACCAGCAAACGACGAGGGTGCGACACTCTCATAATTTTTCCCTTTTGCCCGATCTAGGTTGCAGGCAAGATGTTCATTGCCGTTTGCGAAACGGAATCGAGCGGAATCGCTTTCTAAAACATTCCAACTCTCGGTTGTACAAACTCCGCTTCGAAGACGATGTTTCTCAGTTTAGTGGATATTACCTGTGTTTACTCCTCATGTCACGCCCCTCTTTGCCAATCACGCGAAAGTTTGACCTTCTGCTGCTGCCTGTTCCTAGCAAAGCCCCACACTCTTCCTATCGCTTGCTCCAATACGTGGGAGCACGCTCGCGAGAGGCAGCAGTTGTTCCGAATTATCGGTTAGCCAAACATCATAACGGTAAAACAGAATTGGACCCAGCGAATACTGTCGGCTGAGCTTCTCGACACTAGCCAACTTGCGTCGAACCGTCAACCCTCCTGCACTTCCTCGTGCGACGTCTTTACAACGCTTTCCGTTCTGAGTTACCGGTACGCAAATGTGGTCATGAACCCAAAATCCATGTGGTTTTGCTGATGGCAATGGAAGAGAGTCGGCCCGGGATTATCCGCGGTGAAATCCACGTAGCTTCTGCCCGGCTCGATCAGTACAACATCCTTGAGCAAGCCCGCGAGCGGTTTGCCACCCAGATTCGTCAACTCAAAGCTATGGCGATGGAGGTGAATGGGATGTGAATCAGTACTTCGGTTTATCATTGCGAGACGGTAGCGCTGGCCCGGTCGCAGAGGAATGGTGTCTGTTTGCGGGAATGACTTGCCATTAATGGTCCAGCGATCGAAATCTCCGTGTCCGGAGAACTTTGCCTGAAAGACCAGAGGAATCTCCTCGTCCGCCTTCCTCGGCTCCGCGCCCACGGCGGCGAACTGGGCATAGTCCCAGACGCTTTCCGGGGGATCGATCCATTGTGCAGGACCGCTCTGGTTTCTATATTCGACGACAATACCAATCCCGGAGGTTCGAAGCTCCTTGCGAGTTTCTCCCATAATCCAAACCCCCGGGCGAGTCATTTCGATAACCACGTCGATACGCTCGGCGGAGGCAAGACGAACGGCGGAGACGCTTGTCGGTCGTGGCACCGGGTTGCCGTCCATGGCAATCACTTTCATCGAATGACCTGAGAGAGCGATCCAGTGCGTCAGCGTTGCGCTGCTATTCAAGAGGTGCGCCAGCATCCGCTGGTTTTCGGCGACTTGGATTGGATCGCCATTTCCTAACATGCGGTCATTAATCGTTCCGTAGTCGTAAACCATCTCCATCGTGTCTCCTCCGCCGCCCATATAGGGTTTCCAGTCATGGATGGTGAGGAAGATTTCCTGATCGTAATCGCCGCGACTCGTTTTCGGGTCCACGTAGAAGCAACCGAACTGTCCTGTATACAGTGCCCGCTTGAAATTATGCCCAGCGGAAGTGTGGGTGTGATACCAACGAAAGCCGGCAGGGCGCGGACTGAACTCGTAGACGAAGGTCGCCCCTGGAGCGATCATGGGAGAACCCTCCTCCATCGCTCCGTCCATCTCTGAGGGATTGAACAGTCCGTGCCAGTGAACGATTTCGGGCGCGTCGCTGCGGTTGGTGACCTGAATTCGGATGGGCCCGTTCTCAGGCCAGCGGATCAAGGGCCCCGGCACCTTTCCGTTATAAGCGATCGTCTCGATCGTTTTGCCACGCGCAATCTCGAGGCGCAACGGTGAAATTTCAAGTCGATAGTCGGGCTCCGGCCCGGCCGACATTAGAGTCTTGGGCAGCCAAGCCGCAGACGCGATTCCCGCACTCATAGCACGCAAAAACTCGCGTCGGCTCGTCTCATTTCTCATGGCATGCTTTCTGAGGTTCCCGCACGGTGATGTCTCCAGTCGAAACGGCGCCCGATAATAGCTTTGACGATTAGGTGATCCGTGGCTGATGTGGGGCCTACACCTACGCCAAAGTTGATCTCCCACTTCGGCGAAACATTCAGGTCAGAAACCAGAAATACCTGCTGCTGCTGGCGGTGCAGCGAGGCGGGATCCATAAACTTGCCGTAATCGGCGTAGTATTCGAGACCGGCAGAGACGATCCGGCTGAAATCGTAACTAACTTTCCCCGCAGGAGCGAACGTGACGCCCAAGGGAACGCTCTGCCCGTGGAAGGAACGGTCTAGCGCAAGATTCGTTGCCAAGTACCACCGGCCAATCTGTTTATCGATGATCGGTCGCAGTTCCAGCGTCCACGTATCCGTTGAGAAGACCCGGCGTTGGTAACCGAACTCCATCGAAATGCTCACGCCAACTGGCCAGTGCCAACGATCCGGAGCGCGGACCCGCGGACGAATGTGATTGCCTACCCACTGTACTCCTTGCCCGCTTCTCCACGAAGTAAAGATGTAAAACCCTACTTCCGCCCAATCCTTCAAACCGGTGGTTATCTCTACGGTCTCATGCACGGCATGGTTGGTAGGGTAGAGACCGTCTTCCGCAAAAACGGAGCCGGGCAGTGGTTGTGAGCCTTCGACGGTGAGGTTGCTGTGCAACTCGACCATCGTCGAGGCGGGAGCGACCGTATCCGATCCATACACCTGAATCTCATAGTTGTTTTGGCCGTGAGCAACCCCGGCGCCGACCAATGTCATGAGCAGAGTGAGCAGGAGCAGTCTCATCCGAGAATCAAGCTCCCAGGCTGAAACTAACTTTCCCTGTTTGAGGTTGGTGCATCTCAGGAGCACGTTGAGAATTTACTCCCTCCGAAGGAAAGTTAAGGGGAAAAATCGCCTTTCGCACAGAACTTGCGCCCGCGCTGATTGATGGCTTGTCGCCCCAATTCATAAGGCTCCGAATAGAATCGCCAGCCACGACGCGGAGGTTGTGCGGCGCACAAAGGATTGCCGTTCGATCCCGTGATGGTCGCGATCAGGAATAGATGGGCAGCAGTCGAAAATCGCAGTTGTACTGGGATTGCTCAGCAGCTTGTGTGCGAAACGTGTGTCAGAAAATCCTCAGCCTCATCCATGAATTGTACTGCGCGCGCGCAGGAGCCGAGGGTTCGAGGTCTCATCTGCGCGCGCTCGTTTCGTTATATTATGGTCGGTTCGTATGGTTTTCCTCTGGCACGACCTGCCATCAGACTTTCAGGATCGTAGCGCGCAAGGGAGCTTTTTGCCGAGGCAAAACAAAGCCCATGGAACGTAGGGACAAGCCCTTGGGTGACTCGAGAGAGCCACGGAACCGGCAGCATGGTGAGGCTGGGTCCCGGCTTCGGGAAATCCTGTGCGCCAATCGCGAGTCTGGAAAGGGCGGCACCTATGCAGTCTGCTCCGCTCACGTTGCCGTGATTGAAGCGGCCGTCCAGCAGTCTCTACAGGACGGCTCGATTCTGCACGTCGAGTCGACTTCAAGCCAGGTCAACCAGTTTGGTGGTTACAGCGGCTCTACACCGAACCAGTTCGCACATTTCATCCGATCCGCAGGCGAGAGGGCGGGACTGCCGCAGGAGCGAATCTTGCTCGGTGGGGATCATCTGGGTCCATTCCCTTGGCGAGCCGAACCATCGGATTCCGCGTTAGGAAAAGCTTGTGTGCTGGTGCAGGATTGCGTAGTGGCCGGTTACCAAAAGATCCACCTTGACGCGAGCATGGCGTGTGCCGACGATCAGGGCGGCGGTCTGCCGGAGAGACTGATTGCCCAGCGAGCTGCGCTTCTCTGCCAGGCTGCCGAAAGAGCCTTTCAACAATTGCCTCTGGGCTCTCCACCACCCCTGTACGTGATCGGAAGCGAGGTCCCTGCGCCTGGAGGAGAATCCGTCGCTGCACAACCGCCGGCTGTAACCACAGCCGAACATGCGAATCGAACGCTGCAGACCTTTCGGGATGCGTTCGCTGGGCTTGGCCTGTCGGCCGCATGGGAAAGGGTGATCGCCCTGGTCGTTCAACCTGGCGTCGATTTCGGATCGAATGCGATCTTCGACTACGATCCTGCGAAAGCGCAATCGTTATCTGCGACCTTGTCCGGTCACGCTGGAATCGTCTTTGAAGCACATTCGACGGATTACCAGTCTCCCCACGCGTTAGCCCACATGGTCAGGGATCATTTCGCAATCTTGAAAGTCGGTCCCTGGTTGACCTTTGCCTACCGTGAGGCGCTCCTGGCCTTGAGCAGTATGGAACGGACACTGTTCGGAACGAAATCAGAGCACCAGCTCTCAACTGTATGGGAAGTGTTGGAGCAAACGATGTTGCGGAACCCGAGCCTGTGGAGGTCTTACTACCATGGCAGCGAAGACGAGGTTCGCCGCGATCTCATATACGGCTTCAGCGATCGCTGCCGATATTACTGGAATCAGCCTGCGGTTCAGGCAGAAATAGCACGTCTGCTCCACAATCTCGCGGCGAACCCGATTCCTCTAACCCTCGTTAGCCAGTACCTACCGCTGGAGTACGAGGCAATTCGGGCCGGAGCACTGCAGGCTGTTCCCGAACAAATGATTCAGCATCACATTGGGCGAGTGTTGAGCGTTTATGCCAAGGCATGCTCGGCATGGACAACCGATGGAAGGGAATCCTGACCCGGCTCTCACCTTTCTTGTTGCTTGCCATCGCGAGCGCGTACCTGTCAGCTATACCATCGGCCGGTCCGAAAACCTGAATTCCGGCGAAGCCTTGCCTCTGGATCGCCTCCCACGGAGACTTTGCTTTGGCCGGATCGAGCAAGAACCGCGGGTCGATCGTCTCGTCTGACTTGCGAAGTGGTCAGACACAACCTGGGACTGCAGATGTCACAGTTCCGGCATTCGCGGCAGGAGTAGCGAGTGGCACTTCGAGCACGAGAAATCTGACTGTCGAACGATCCGGCCCACCGGGGTCCAGCGGACAACACCCACGCTAGCGATCGAGGCTGCTCGCGAGGCTTTGCGGCGAGGACCATAGGCTGAAACAAGACGAGCAACAACCACCGCTATAAAGAAGACTCCTATCATGCCTTCCAGGGCCGCGACTAGCCTGACATAAGGACTCACGGGGACGATCCCGCCGTACCCCACGGTGCTGAGCGTGATCATGCTGAAATAAAGAAAAGCGCTCGTCTGCCATGCTGGGATCACCTGGTTAAAGGCATTGCCGAGGAAGCGATCCATAATACAGTAGGCGTGAGAGAAGGCGGTTGCCAGGACCAGATAAGCAATGAACGCTTCTGTGATGACGCCGGTCGTGATCTGCGGAATGGAATCAAAGCGATCCAAAATGGCCCAAAAAATCACGCACGATAACGCCAAGCCTGTGACCGGGGCCAACCGCGTGTAAACATGTCGACTATCTCCGACTGCCTCAAGCGTTCGGGCAAGAATCCACAGGCCCGCCAGCGGAAGGCCCAGGACAAGGAAAATCCTTCTATTCGCCATGTAACCCGCACCCGCCAACATGACGAGGAGAGTAAGGAAGGCAATCAGTGCCCCGAGAGGAGGATTGGAATCGGCCAGGGGAGAGGTGAGAATGAGTGCAACATAGGCGCACATTAGGCACTCAGAACGATGATTGAGCAAGAAGCGTAGCATGTCGCATCCGAGAGACTTCAGCTACCTGTGTTCGCCATCTGACACGAACTCTGCCAAGCACCGTCGGGCGAGCCGCTCTTTTGCCAGGAATAGGTCTTGTACCGGGAAAAGTCGGTGTGCTGATCGTAGTCGCTCTGGATTTGTTGGGCGTGTGCCGCAGCCTCTGCAGAGCAAATTGCTAGTACCGCTGCTAGGTTACGCCAGCGATGCATGACAGAGTAGCCTCGCCACTTGACCATTGTCCCCTTCGCCACCGGTCCTCCTCGCAAGCACTTGTTTCCGCTCTTGTGCGTGCCCGCTCATCCTCTTTCCCTTTCTTTTTCTTCTTTCTTCTTTCTTCATGGCAGCGCTCGATCGAATGCTCGATCTTGGCTAACGCAAGCTCGATTCCAAATCGCAACTTCATGAAAGCACAGCTGCTTAAACAATTGCAGCCATGCCGAGGCGTCGAGAATTTCCGAGATTTCGTGAGACGAATGGCCGTTGACAGGGAATCGGCAGGCGGGCTTGGCGCACCCTTCAGGTTGTCAGCCAGTGCTGCAGCACAGCTGTCACCTGATCCGGCTGTTCAAGAGGTGTGAAATGCCCGGCATCTTCGAGCATCACCAGGTCGGATCCAGGAATCTCTCGCGCCAGAAGCTCATGGTCCACCGGTGAGATGCGGCGGTCCTCTCGGCCCCCCACGATCAGCGCCGGGCAAAAAATCTGTTCCAAGTCGGCAAATGGCTTCGTGATCGCGAGCAGTGCCTTCATTTGGCGCACACCTGCCTGGACTCCAACCGCATGCGCCATGTTGATAAAGATGTCCTTAAGCCCCGCGTCCTGGACCCTGCCTGGAGCGACATAGCTGGGATAAACCTCTTCAAGATACTCGTCGAACGAGCCTTGCTCGAGCGCAGCCACGGCATCGCGGATCGCACTGGCCACGGCGGGGGGCAGGCCGCCGTGAGTGGCGCTCAAAAGTGCCAGACGGTCCACCCGCTTATTGGCAACGCGCATGATTTCAAGCGCCACTTGGCTGCCCAGAGAAAACCCGGCCAAGGAAAAGCACTCGGGAGCGGTTTCCAATACCGCAGCCGCCATGTCGGATATCGTAAGCTGCTCGGTTATGTCGGCGATCCTGACATCCGCATGACTTGTGAGGCCTTCGATCTGCGACTTCCAGAGCGTTTCATCGCAAAGCAATCCTGGAATGAGAATCAATGCCGGCATTGCGAGATCACACCAGGTGCACGAATCCGCCGTTCGCGATCATAGCAGCTCTCGAGATATCGCCTAGGGGCGCTAAGGCTGGTGAAGCGTCAAGCCTCCCAGCTACAATGCTTGGACGACAGAGCGCACGACGATCTTGCCCTCAAGCCCACAGGAACGGGTCGCGTGGAAGGAATGAAACCGTCCAAACCGAGCCTAACGTGCCTCCCACAAAAGACCGTGTGGCACTGCTTCGAAGCGTGGTTATTTTGCTCTTTCCTATTATCCTTCGCGGTTTCCGCACGGGCTCTCGACCCAAACCGGCGAATTTCACACGCACACACGGTGTGGCGAATTCAGGATGGTTTCTTCACCGGGACACCCCAAGCGATCACCCAAACCTTGGATGGATATCTCTGGATCGGCACCGAGGGCGGGCTGGCACGCTTTGATGGCGTACGATTTGTACCGTGGAGTGCGCCGGCCGGCCAAGAGCTTCCGAGTACGCGCATTCATGCCTTGCTCGGTGCCAGTGATGGAAGTCTGTGGATCGGAACTGCCAGGGGACTGGCCAACTGGAATGATCTGAATCTGATCAACCTTTCTGCAAACCCTGCGTTCATCGAGACAATTTTGCAAGAACCGCAGGGCATGGTCTGGGTCACGCGCAGCCAGGTGCGCGATGATTCGGGCCCTCTCTGCGAAGTAACGGGAAGCGCACTTCATTGCCACGGCGCCTCAGACGGAATTCCCTTTGTCTACGGGCAGCCGCTTTTTAGAGATATGCTCGGAAACCTCTGGGTGGGTAGTTCACAGGGTCTTTGTCGCTGGCGACCCAACGACGCGAAGACATACGTCGATAGCGCCTTGATCAGGTCCAAGGGGCTCGCCGGAGTGAGTGCAATTGCCGCCGGCGACAACGGTTCTATCCTCGTGGCTATGAGGCGTGTGGGGAAGGGACTGGGGCTTCAGCAACTCTCGCAAGGCGTGTGGAAGGATTACATCCTTCCTGGACTGGATGGCACTGAACTCGAGGTTTCGGCATTGCTTGCCGATCGTGATCATGGACTTTGGATCGGAACCCAGAACCAAGGTGTCTATCGCGTTCACGACGGCAGAGCCGACCACTTTCGTGCCGCCGATGGTCTATCCAGTAACTCGGTGCAGAATTTCTACGAAGACCGAGAAGGAAATCTCTGGGTGGCAACCTCCAGGGGCATTGACCGATTTCACCGTCCTAACGGCGGAACCGAAATCCAATTGTCGATACCAGGCAAGCCGGCTTTTGCCGCAGACTCTTCGGGGTTTCGATCGTGGTTTACGGGGTTGTATTCCCCCCGAAGAGCGCGGAGCGTTAAGCAATCAAGCGGGGAACAACAGACGTGAACGACACCGGACGCATTCGGATTCTCAGCATCGATGATCACCCACTGGTTCGCGAGGGAATCGCCGCGATGATTAACGACCAACCGGATATGCAAATGGTCGCCCAAGGCGCGACGGGCAAAGAAGCGATTCAAGGTTTTCGCCAGCATCGGCCCGACGTCGTACTCATGGATGTGCGACTCCCAGACATGAGTGGAATCGATGCGATGATCACAATCCGAAGCGAGTTCCCCGCCGCCCGGATCATCATCCTTACCTCCTCGGAGGGCGATGCTGAAATGCTGCGTGCGTTGAAGGGAGGAGCGTGTGGATACATGCTCAAGAGCATGCCACCGAAAGACTTGCTCGAAGCCATTCGCAAAGTGCACGCCGGGAAAAAGGGAATTCCAGTGGAAATAGCCGCCCGCCTGGCCAACCATTACAGCGACGAAACACTCACCGAACGGGAAATCGAGATCCTTCAGCAGATTGCCGAAGGCAACCGCAATAAGGATATCGCCGATAAGCTTTTTATCTCGGAAGGGACGGTCAAGGTTCACATCAAGCACATCATGGGGAAGTTGGGAGCCAATGACCGGACACAGGCGATCACGATTGCGCTTCGTCGCGGCATCATCCACCTGTGATGCCTGCCCTTGGTGCACAAGAGGCTGACTCGAAAGAGGAAGTCATCGAATCAGCGCATGCAAAATGCCTCCATCCACAATGGAGTCTAAGATCTAAATGCTGAAGATTGAGAAATGTCGCTCTTACAGCGCCCCCATTCTGCCTACCATCAAGCTCCATGTTCCACGCCACCCACGTCGAACCCTCAGGCGTTTCTAGCGTCGCGCTGCGGCCCGCAATGTTCGCCATCCGCCACGGCTGGACGAAAAATGGCACCGAAGTGCGCCACCGATAGAAGGAGTTAGGTGTCCCGGTTTACTGCGTGACGCTCTCGATCAGTAGGGTTCCCAGTTGATTGTGATCGACCTCAATCGCGATGCTGCGGGAACCGTCGACTGGGAAATAGCCCCAGGCGTCAGCACCAGTATTGGTTGCGTCGAGACCGGTGATCATGAACAGACCCTGCGAGGGGTCGATTGAGGCGCTGAGCGCGGCATTCGCCAGCAGACCCGAGCCCGCGACAGTGTAGTCGGTAAAACCAGTCCAATTGCCAGCGTCATCAATACTGATTGGACCGGCGGCCGACCATACCGGCTGGTTGCTGGAAATGCTGGAGAAACCTAAGCCTGCCAACGCATAGTTACCCGCATTGATGGCAGCGGTGGTTTGCAAGTAGGAATTTCCGGCTGTGGCTTGCGTTTTGTCGACGCCGAGTTCCAAGGCATTGCCGTTTCCATCCAGGTAGAGCTCGAAGGCAAAAGGCGTGTCGCTTACAAGCGATGGAGTCACGTTGCTGATGGTCACGCGGCCCGTGGGGTCAATCGTCCAGTTTCCGGTTGCAATCGGGGGACCTCCCGTGACCTCGAGATCGTTGAGGGCGATGTTACCATTCACGGTCCCGTCGGCGTTCAGAGCGAAACCGCCGGCAAACGTAGCCAGCCCATTCACGTCCGCGCCCACCGCAGTGTACACATAAGTCTTACCAACCACGCTGTCCACAGTAAACTTGCCCGTGTTTGAGCCCTGTCCGAGTGCCCTGCCTCCCAGCGTACCCTTGAGCGCGTCGGAAGGTTCCTCCACCAGCTCGATCCCCTCCGCACCCACGATATACCCGGTCAAGCCAAATTCCGGCGCTCCGGAACCTAGGCGAGGAGTGAGGGTAAGGGTGATCCGGCCGAAGGAGTCGGGTGCAGAGACCGCCCCGGAGGAGAAGCGCTGTTTCTGGCCGATGGAGCCGCCATCGTTGTAGTCTAGGACGCTGTTGCTGAGCGAGATCGAACCTCCCGTGATATCGAGGATGCCGCCCATCACCAGTGCATTCGCTTGGGCAGCTCCATCTAGGCCCGAAAGATTAAATGCGTAACCTCCTGCGGGAGCGGACTTGCTGGTCTGGAGGTCGAGACTTCCCGAGGCGGAAGCGGAAGCATCAAATTCCGCGATCAATGCGCGAGAACCGGAAACCCTCGAGCCTCGCAAGGTTTCGACGCCGTTCACCCCGACATTCGGGTTACCGGTGGCTAGGATGATCTGAATGTTGCCGTTGCTGGTAGTTCCCAGGGCGCAACCGGAAGCGATCAATTGGTCGGTTCCACCGTTGGTCATGTTGACAAAGTCTTGTTCGCCACCGCTAATGAAGCCGTTCGTCAAGGTGAATGCACCGGCAACGTAGTAGGGACTGCCTCCGTTTAGGTCTTCGCCCGCCAGATGAAAGATGTAAGTCCCGTCGGCGAGTGGTGCTGGCGGAGGAGTTGTGATTGTGATCTTAGCGGAAACAGATTTCGTCGAATCGGAGACCGAGGTGGCAGTAATCGTTACGACCTTTCCCGTTGGAATCGTGCTCGGTGCCGTATAGGTCGTTGGAGAATTGCTCTGGCTTGCTGTGGGGTTGAAGCTTCCGCAAGCCCTGCCGGTGCAAGTCACCGTCCAGCGAACACCGGCGTTATTGTTGTCATTGTTTACGACTGCGGCCACAGGCGCTGTCGTGCCGGCTGGCAACGATGCCACGGGGACCGAAGCAAACGCGACCGAGATTGGCATATTGGCAGATGAACCATTGCCACACGCGCTGAGCCACAGGGTCAGAGCCGCAATCCCTGGCAAGGCAATGGATGAACGGGTTCTCATTGAACACCTCCATCTGCATTCGTCCGGCTTGGCCGGGATTGCGATCGAGCGACGGATCGCGCACGCAGGAGGAATCCATACTCATTGCGGATGGTGATCTGTTGACCCGCAAGGATCAATTGCCGAGCGATCAGGTAATTCTGATCGCCCGACACTCGGAATACTCCAACGACCTGAACGGCTTGGCCATTGGTCAGGCTGAGCCGCACATGGTTCGTGAGATAAGGCCCGAGACAGGCATCGACAATCTCCTGTGTCGTTGCCAACAGAATGTGGACGCCCGCGGGAGCGCCCTGGGTGTGTGTCGAGACCATCTTCTGCACAGTGCCGGCGACTGTAATTTCATTGGCAGGGGTAATGCTTTCCCCCTTGTGGTTGAAAAACGAGGTTGGCTGTGGGGAATCGTTCCCCAGCGCGATTGCCTTGCCGGCAACGAGCCAAGCAAGGCAAAGTGCTGGAACAAAGAATCTTTTTCTGGTCACGGTTGTGGTCCTCATTTATGAATCTCGATTGGAAAAGAGCTGGTTGCCCTGGAGCCACCTGCCTTTTCCTTGCCCACAGGCGGAATTGCAGTACGCGTGCCAAACGCTAAGAGTTTGCGTGGAATGGACTTTCTAGATTTCGAAGATCCCGAACGGCTGGTAAGTCACGAGATCTCGAGAAAAGAGGTGGGACCCGCTAGGTTGAGAACGATCGATGCCAGCTTTTTAAGACCGACCTGAGGGAAACGTCGAAATTGCGAATTGCAGTCTTGGGCAACGCGGGGGACGGGAGTGTTACGCCGCAATGCCTGGCAGACTGTCACTTACAGTCGCTCGGCTCGAGGTGTGCCGGTGGTACACTGCGATCATGGCTACCAAGAACAAGAAGAAGAAGAGCACAAGATTGGTTCGAAGTACTCGCAACAAGGTGGCTCGTTCGAAGAAGACCTCGAAGAGGAAAACATCTGCGAAGTCGGCAAAGAGAAAGGTGGCGAAGAAAAAGGCCCCCGCAAAACGGAAGGCCTACGCCAAATCAACCGCGAAGGTGAAGCCCACGCCTCCGGGAACCGCTGAGAAGGATCTCGGCGTCGATAGGATGGTTGCGTCGTCGAGACGCGGACAGGCACTCTCGGGACGGCAAGCGGGAGATTTGCAGGGATTGTCCGACGTCGAGCGTGCGGATTCGGAGAGTATCGAAGAGTTGCTCGAAGACGGAGACGCATTTGAGGCAGGCGTAGTGCAAGGCGTGGAAGAAGCCGAGGCCGCCGAGACGAGCGAGGTTCGTATCCGAGAAGTGCCTGAGGACGACGTGCCCCAAGAATATCTCGAAGAGGATTGAGCGCTGTCAGCCGGGTGGCGTTAGCCCCGGCGCCGCTCTACCCAATCCTCAACAACACCGCCAGGTAAGGACTACCCCCAATGGTCCTCCCCAAAAACTCGATTCTGGCGATCTTCTAAGGCAACCACCGGTTCCCTAGCGTCTAAATTGCTTGTATACTCGTGCCCTCTGTTTCTCGTCGCTCTTGTGGAGACACGAGAGTCTGACTAAGATTCAGACGGCGGTGAATCATGGTAGAAGACCGGCTTGCCACTCTCGGGTCGGGAGGCTCAATCGTATGGGCTATTTTGCTCATCGTTTTCGGCTTCCTGGCGATCGCGCTTCCGCTGGGAACATCGCTCGGCGTCGTCCTGATCGTAGCCTGGCTGATCGTCCTCAGCGGCGGCTTTCAATTCATCCACGCTTTCCAGTCACATGGCGCAGGTAGCATTGCCTGGAAGCTGCTGGTTGCAGTGATTTATCTGATTGCTGGCATCTATTTCCTGCTGCATCCCCTCATGGGTCTGGCGTCCTTCACTCTGGCGTTGGCCTTCTTCTTTGTTGCCGAGGGGGTGGTGGACCTGATCGGGTACTTTCAGAACCGCAGTGCTGAGGGATCGGGCTGGATTCTGTTTGACGGCATCGTCACGTTGATCCTAGGCATCCTGGTCTGGAACCACTGGCCATCAAGTTCAGGATGGGTGATCGGAACCCTGGTTGGGATCAGTTTGGTTATGACCGGAACCACGCGCCTCATGCTCAGTCTGGCCATGCGTCGCCTCTCGAAGCTGTCGCCGCAAGGACGAATAATCGACAGGGTGGCGTGAAACGACAGTGATTGTAGCTAGCCGCACGGCGGATAGTTGACGCGCTTGCACTCACGATCCGGGTCGTGAGTGTAAGCGCTGTTTCGATAAGCGAAGCTGACTATGCTAAGCGCAAGCTCTCTGGCAGCATCGGCAAATTGACGGGTGTCCCGCCCGGTCCGAGGCAGCAAAATGCAATGCGGATGCCAGGACCCCAGATCCCAGCCAATTCTGTTCCCTTGAGTTTTAGGGATATTCTCGGAAACAATGTCAAGTAAAGACTACGGTTTTTCTGCCGTAAGGAAGGACGCGGTTAAGGGCGTGGAGCCGAACCGCCCTACCTAGTACCTGCCTTTCCAAATCTCTTCCCTTGGCGATCATGTCTTCGACCGAGTCGCGGTGCGTCACACGGCACACGTCCTGTTCGATAATCGGACCCTGGTCTAGTTCTTCGGTGACGTAATGACTGGTGGCTCCGATCAGCTTCACACCCCGCTCATACGCCTGGGTGTAAGGTTGCTTTCCGATGAATGCAGGAAGAAAAGAATGGTGAATATTGATGATTCGATTCGGAAATGCCTGCACGAACCTTGAGGTCAGAACCTGCATGTATCGCGCCAGTACGAGCACATCCGTATTAAGCTCCCGGAGCAAATCCAGCTCGCGAGCTTCCTCGTTCTCCTTGGTCAGGGGTGTGATAGGAAAGACGAAGAACGGAATACCGTGCCCGCGAACCAGGGGTTCGAGGTCGGGATGATTGCTGAGCACCGCTGTGACCTCTACGGGCAGTTCGCCAATTTTGTGGCGGTAGAGCAAGTCCACAAGGCAATGGTCATATTTGGAGACGAATATCGCTACCCGGTACTTTTTCTCGGAGTATGACAACCTCCAGGACATCCGGAGGCGTTCAGCAATGCGGCCGAAGCATGTCTCAAGGTCCTCCTGTGAAAGACCGAAGCCTTGGAGTTCCCATTCGATCCGGTGAAAGAAGATTCCTTGTGGTACATCGATGTGCTGCTCTGCATGCACAATGTTTCCGCCGTACCGGTAAAGGAAGGAAGAGACTTCAGCTACCAACCCTTTTTGATCGGGACACCATATAAGTAAAACAGCGGTCGGCCCCACCGGTCACACTCCTTGGCCAGGAATTCTTGAAGAGGGAAGATCTAGCGACAGGCCGGCCAGTTCTAGGTCCGCTTTTTCCATCCTTCTTGGCTCTCTCATCATTCGACGAACAGTAAGCCCGTCTAAGGCCGGAAGTCTTGCCTGGAGTGCATCCAGAGAACCACCAGCTTACCTCAAACTTCTAAACCGTTGTAGGTTTGGGTCCACCTAGTCGAGGTAGGCGGGGAAGGGCCGGCGCTGGCGGCGGCGATGTGGTAGAACCACTGAGGCTCAAGCCCTGACCACAGGAATCGGGACCTGGATGACCAGGCTGACCCTTCTAAAAAATCCATGGCAGCCATCGAAATTCTCGATTGTACTTTTCATCGGCCCGACATGTAGACAATGGAGGTGGCATCGAAGACCGAGCTCGTCGATCATGACGCTTGTGGAGTCGGCCTCATAGCCCGGCTTGGAAACCCAGGTTCGCGCGAAGTGGTTGATCGGGCGCTCGAAGCCCTGCGGCGTCTCGGACACCGCGGCGGTGTCGATGCCGACGGCCGTAGCGGCGATGGGGCGGGCCTGCTGACCGCGATCCCCGACCGATTCTTCCGAAAGTCCGCGCGCGCAGTCGGAATTGAACTACCACCGGTTTTTGCCGTCGGCATGATGTTCTTGCCGCCTGAGCAGAGGGAAGGCGCGCGTCACTGTATCTCACAACTGGCGCAACAGTCCGGTTTCCACTTCTTAGGATCGCGAGAGGTACCAGCCGATCCTTCGATCGTTGGCCCGCAGGCGCTTCGCAGTCTCCCCTGCATCGAGCAGTGCTTCCTAGAGCCGGCGGAACATTCGGTGGATTTTGAATCCAGCTTATTCCGCTTCCGCAAACAGGCAGAGAAGCTTGCTCCCAGCGGGACCTACTTTTGTTCCCTGTCCAGCCGAACCATCGTCTACAAAGGCCTGCTCACTCCCGAACAATTGTCTGCCTTCTATCCGGACTTGATGGACGCTGCTTTCGTCAGTCCTTTCGCAATTTTCCATCAGCGCTACTCAACGAACACCAAGCCGAGTTGGTCGCTCGCACAACCCTTCCGCTTCGTGGCGCACAATGGCGAGATCAATGCTATTACGGCGAATCGGCGATGGCTCCGCGCCCGGCAACCAGCGCTCGTCAAGAAGCTCAGTCTTCCCGTGGATGTGCCAATTCTCGAAGAAGGGGTGAGCGACTCGGCCAGCTTCGATAACGCGTTTGAACTTTACCTGCGGTTGGGCTACGGCCCCGCCTCCGCTGTGATGGCCATGGTGCCGCCAGCTTGGGAGAACGATTCGACCATGCCCCCGGGGGTGCGTGCTTTCCTCGAGGCACATGCGGGAGAGCAGGAACCATGGGACGGACCGGCAGCGTTGATCTTCACCGACGGAATCAAAGTGGGTGCGAAACTAGACCGCAACGGCCTGCGACCACTGCGCTATACGCGGACGCAAGACGGATGGCTGGTAGTCGGGTCGGAGACTGGCATAGCTGATTTCGATGACAGCCGGGTGATCGAGCGCCAGCGCCTGGGACCGGGTCAGGTGCTGATTGCCGAACCCCAATGTGGCCTATTTTTCGGGCCGAAGGACATCGCACGCGAGCAAGACTGGATGCTTAGCCCTCCACCGAAGACTGCTGAGATCGAGGCCAGTGATCAAATTTCCGAGGTCGAGGTTCCTGTTTCAAAGGCCGCAATGGCAGCGCTCGCTTGGAGCGAGGATCGCTTCTCCCTGCTGTTCCGTCCGCTCGTTGCCTCGGGGCAAGAAGCCGTGTGGAGCATGGGGGACGATGCCGCCCCAGCCTTCCTATCCGACCTTTTCCCCCCGCTGTGGGACCACTGTAAGCAGCGCTTTGCCCAGGTAACAAACCCCCCGCTCGACCCCCTGCGAGAGACGCATGTGATGTCGCTCAAGGTTTATTTAGGCGATCGCCGGGTTCTCCGATCTCCGCTGCTTGACCGAGGCCAGCTGGATATCCTCAGAAAGCAACTGGCTCCATTCGAACAACTGAGTTTCACCTTTCCGGCTGCCGGCGGAGTCGAAGGGGCTAAGCTGGCGTTGGAGAAGCTCGAGGCGCAAGCCGCGAAACTGGCGACCCGGAAGCTCGGGTTTCTATTGCTCACCGATCGCGACGTCGACCAAACACAAGCCGCTCTGCCGGCATTGCTGGCCGTGGCTGCGATTTGGAAGTCAATGGTCGGGCAAGGAGCTTGGGCTGTGCCCTTGATCCTGGAGACCGGCCAAGTCATCGACACGCACCATGCTGCTTTGCTGATCGCCGCCGGGGCCACTGCAGTCTTGCCCTATCTGGCCTTGGAGCAGGCGGAGAAGGTCGCGATGGATGGCCCGACCAGGTATCGTGCCGCCGTTGAGAAAGGTTTGCTCAAGGTGATGGCGCGAATGGGAATTTCCACTATCGCCAGCTACCGTAATAGCCATCTCTTTGAAACTGTGGGGCTTGACGCGGATCTCTGCGAGCGTTTCTTTGAGGATGCCGGCCGCGCCCTAGGAGGCAAAGGTCTTAACAGGCTTCTCGGGGACTGTCTGAAGCGTCATGCGGCAGCGTTTCGCAACCCAGATGCTCCCCTAAAAGATGAAGGCTTGTATCGCTTCCGCAAGAGCGGGGAGCGACATGGCACGTCTCCCGAGCTGGTACGCCATATGCATCGCCATAGCAAGTCGCCGAGCAGGGAGAATTTCCATAGCTTTTCCGAGCTTGTCAATGCTAGAGCGCCAGTCGCGGTCCGAGATCTTCTAGCCATGGTGCCAGGGACTCCACTTCCCTTGTGGCAGGTTGAGTCAGAGCCCTCCCTCCTCTCCCGGTTTAGCACGCAAGCCATGTCCCTGGGCGCGATTTCTCCCGAAACCCACCGCACCCTGGCCATTGCGATGAATCGTTTGGGTGCGCGCAGCAATACCGGGGAGGGAGGCGAAGATCGGCAAGCTTATCGAGGCCTGGCAGAAGACAACAACCGAGTGAAACAAGTAGCCTCTGCACGATTCGGGGTGACAACCGAATATTTGATCCACGCCGATGAACTCGAAATTAAGATTGCCCAGGGCGCAAAGCCCGGCGAGGGTGGGCAACTTCCCTCGGGGAAGGTGACGGCCTACATTGCCCGCCTCCGGCATGCGGCGCCCAATACGTCGCTGATTTCACCCCCGCCGCATCACGACATTTACAGTATCGAGGACTTGGCCCAGCTGATCTACGACCTTCGCGCCGTCAATCCTCATGCCAGAATTGGGGTGAAGCTGGTCTCTAGCACCGGCATCGGAATCATCGCCGCCGGCGTAGCCAAGGCCGGAGCCAATCTGATTACGATCAGCGGCCATGAGGGCGGCACCGGAGCCTCTCCTCTGACTTCGATCAAGAACACCGGTTTGCCCTGGGAAGTTGGTCTGCGCGATGTGCATTGTTCCCTGTTGCGTGCCGGACTGCGCCATACCGTCCGCTTGCGAGCGGATGGGGGCTTCAAAGTCGGACGAGACGTGATAATTGCCGCGCTTTTGGGAGCCGATGAATTTGGTTTTGGCACCGCGGCTCTCCTGGCCCTGGGTTGCATCATGGCCCGGCAATGTCATTTGAATATCTGCCCGGTGGGCATCGCGACTCAGGATGAAAAGCTGCGAACCCGTTTCACTGGCAAACCCGAGATGGTGGAGAGCTACTTCCGTGCTCTGGTGGACGAGGTGCGACAGCTTCTTGCGAAGATCGGGGCCCGCTCCATAGATGAAATTGTAGGGGATGTGGAGCGGCTGCGACCGAAGGATGCAGAAGCTACACGAGCCGTCCAAGAAATACTCGTGCCGATTGCAGCTCCGCCGCAGATCGGACGTCTCCAGGAGCCGGATACCGCCTTGCCGCAAGCGATCTTGCGCACGATCGATGAGGTGGGCACCCCTGCCCTGCGATCCTATAGCTTCCGCATCACCTCCGCCGATCGAGCAATCGGCGCGCACCTGAGCGGTGCAATCCTCCGGCGAAGCCAGCCATCTCCGATCGCCGCTCGGTCTGTCTACCGATTTACAGGCGTGGCAGGGCAGAGTTTTGGGGCCTTTCTCATTGCCGGCATCCGGCTGAAACTTTGCGGTGAGGCCAATGACTACGTGGGCAAGGGAATGTGCGGCGGCCAGATTGCGATTACCGCGGGCGAAACCGCTTCGGTGCGCGGGGACGTCCTTGCCGGGAACACGCTGCTCTACGGCGCAACCGGTGGTGAACTTTATATCGCAGGTCGGGTGGGGGAGAGATTTGCCGTTCGCAATAGCGGCGCACTGGCCGTAGTTGAGGGTGTCGGCGAGCATGCCTGCGAATATATGACCGCCGGCATAACATTGATTCTTGGCCCCGCCGGCATCAACTTGGGTGCCGGCATGACCGGAGGCCTGACCTATTTACTCGCGATTCCGGGCCAGGAAGTTTGGAACCCTCAATCGGTACGCGCCGTGGCTGTGGAAATCGAGGAGGTGGAGTGGCTCCTGCGGGTGCTCGACCGGCATGCCCGCTTGACGGGAAGCCCGCTCGCGCGAAAGTTGGTCACGGCTCCGCGAGCGCTGCCCTTGGTCCGCATCGAGCCTCTTTCTCCGCCGTGCTCGGTGGCGGAGGCCTGGGAGCCGGTCCTGAAGCACTTCTACCCACCGGCGAGATTGCCGGATCTTCCCCCGGTGCCGATCGAGGCGCCCTATCGCAAGCAGCGTGCCCGCTTGTGGAATCAATAATGCACTCCGTTCGGTGGGTGCATACTTCTATAATCTCGGACAATGCATGGACTTCGACCAACTAGTCACGTTTTTACAGGTCGCTAAGCTGGGCAGCTTCTCGCGCGCCGGGCAAAAGGTCTTCCGCTCGCAATCCGCCGTCAGTGCGCAGATCCGGCAACTGGAGCAGGAATATGGCGACAAGCTTCTCGACCGATCCGGCAAAATCGTCAGGCTGACTCCTGCCGGGCGGGTGTTGTTCGCTTACGCAGAGGGGATGCTGAAGCTGCGGGAAGAGTCGCTGTTGGCCGTGGCCGACCAGGGGACGACTACGAGAGGGACCTTGGTCATCGGGGCCAACGAAGCCACTTGCCTCTATGTCTTGCCGAAAGTATTTGCGGAATATTGCCGCCTGTATCCGCAGGTGCAAATTAGCATCTATCGCAACTTCAGCTACAAAATCATAGAAAAACTTGAGAATGGCTCCATTGATGTCGGCATCGTGACGCTGCCCGTCAAATCTCCAAGCCTAAAAATTCACTCCATTTTTCGCGATCAGCTCATGTTGATGGTTCCTCCCACCAACCCGCTGGCGGGGAAGAGTCGAGTGTCGGTTGATGCGATTGCCAAGCAGCCACTGCTGTTTCCAAAAACCGGGTACACTCGCCAGCTCATGGACAAATTGTTTCGCCCCTACAACGCGCAGCTGCAGATCAGGATGGAACTTCCGAGCATCGGAATGATCAAGAGCTTCGTGGCCGCCGGGCTGGGGGTGTCGCTCATCAGTGCAACGTTTGCCAAAGACGAGCTCATGGCGGGACAAGTAGTGCTCATCCCGCTTCAGGATGTCGAACTGTGGCGGGAGCTTGGACTTGCCTATCGGCGTGACCGCACGCACACTCGGTCGACCGACAGCTTCATCAGCACTGTCCGACAGCTCTCCGCCGCAGAAAAGAAGCATGGGGGCTCGCCGCCGGGTTGAGATCGGCGTTGCGCACAGACGACCTTGCTCGATCTGCAGCGTCGACCGGGCGCTTCCCTTCCCGGCTCGGCACCGGCACTTGGTTCGACAAGCGTACCCCTGGCACAAACTCATGGCTGACCCCGAACCTTTACTGGTTGAGGTCGCCGCTCGGGACGTTGCATCTCATGATGGCCGATGGTCTCGTCGGCACCCCGGTGCAGCGCATTGCGGCTCCCGGCAGGCGCTTCCCGCGCCTGTCGCGCTTTCTCATCGGGCCAGTCCGTGGTTCAAAGCAGATTTCTTTACAAAATTGCAACACGGGTATGACAATTGCGCGTTCTCCAACGCCTAGCCTTTTTGCCACAAGGTCAGTTTCGAGTTTGGCCCCATATTAAGGAGAATCTCTATGCAACGTCGCAGCATTGTTCCTACCGCCTGCTTCGGGCTGGCAGTCATCTTTGCATCCCTTGCGGCTCAGGCACAATATAAACTCACGACTCTGGTTTCCAATCAAGTACGCCTGGCAAAGAACATCGACCCGTTGTTGGTCAATGCATGGGGGCTGGTGTACAAGCCGGGCGGACCATTCTGGATCAGCGACAACCAGAGCGGCTGGTCGACGATCTACGATGGCACAGGCGCGAAGAAAAGCTTGGATGTTCTGATCCCGACGGCTGGGGGTAATGGCCCAGGCACGCCGACGGGCATCGTTTATAACGGTTCACAAGAATTCCTGGTGCAGGGATGGCCTTCGGTCTTCCTTTTCGCAACTCTCGACGGCACGATCAGCGGCTGGGCTCCGCAATCCAATCCGAATGCAGCGATCGTCGCCGTGAACAATACGGGTGCGGCCTATACTGGTCTTGCAATCACCAGTAAACCTTCGGGCAACTTTCTGTTTGCCGCCGACAATGCGAATAACAAGGTCGATATCTACGATGGCACCTTCTCCCTGACTTCCTCCTTCACGGATCCGAGCATACCTTCCGGCTTTTCTGTGTTCGGCATTCAGGATATTGGTGGATCAGTTTATGTGTCGTTTGCCAGTTCGTCCGGAGGCGGAGGAGGTTTCATCGACATCTTCAGCGAACAGGGAACTCTGGTAAAGCAACTGGTGCAAGGTGCGCCACTCAACCAGCCCTGGGGGCTTTGCCTTGGCACCGAGCAATTTTGGCCCGCTCAGCAATGCCCTGCTCGTTTCCAACAACACGAATTTCGGCACGATTAACGCGTTCAACCCTGTGAACGGCCACTTTGTGGGTACCGTCCGCGATAGAATCGGCAGGCCTATTTTTATCGACCAGCTCTGGGGAATCGACTTTGGCGGCGGAACAGCCAACAATGGCGCCACCAATCAACTCTTCTTCACCGCAGGTCCGTTCGCTAACGTCGCCGGAACGTTCGGGGTAATCCAGCTTAGCTACTGAGCGAACGCGCCCGGGCACAACTCCCCTCGCCTTTGGCAGTCTTCAAAGGCGGGGGCTTACCTA
>JASHSL010000266.1 GCA_030040855.1 Terriglobales bacterium | reverse complement strand
GATCCACATCTTCTCGCCATTGAGGACATAGTGCCGTTGGTCGGGCGAAAGCTCGGCCCGGGCGCGGCAATTGAGGGCATCCGAACCAGATGAAGCCTCCGAAAGAGCGTACGCCCCAACGATCTCTCCCGAGGCTAGACGGGGCAGATACTTTTGCTTTTGCGCCTCGCTGCCGAAAAAAACGATCGGCAGCGTGCCGATGCCGGTGTGTCCACCCCAACTGGTGGCGAAGCCGGCGTACTTCGCGATGTGATCCGCGATAACGGCCGCCGTCACCTTGTCCATTTCCAGGCCACCGTAAGCTTCCGGAATCTCCGCGGAGCTGAGGCCCAGTTCGCCCGCCTTCCGCAGCAGGGCGCGAGTCACGGAGAAGTCCTTGTGCTCCATCTTCTCGATGTTCGGAATAATCTCGTTGAGCGCGAACTCTTCGGCAGTTTGAGCGATCAGCTGATGTTGCTCGGTGAAATCTTCGGGCGTGAAGATATCTTCGGGGGCCCGTTCTTCAAGAAGGAAACTTCCACCAGAGATTTTCGTCTTCAGAATTGCTGTGACTGTAGCCATACCTTTCCTTTAAACGAATTAGGAAGTGGGCGAAGCTGGCCACGCGCCGTCGCCGCCCCTTCCCGTCCTATTTTGTCCGTGCCGCTCGAGGAAGCACCGAACATCGGCTTCCAATGCCAACAGGAGAGTTTATAAGGACTGCCCTGGTTTTGGCTACAGCGAAAGGCAGTGCCGAGGAACGAAAGGCTGGGGTCTGGGAGAGAACCCGAAAACCCCCATCAAGCGCGAAGATGGCAAGGCACTTCTCGGGACCATCGCTAATTCAGATTCTCGAAGATGCCGGCCGCACCCATCCCCCCGCCCACGCACATGGTTACCAGTCCGTAGCGGGCCTTGCGCCGCTTCAATTCGCGGAGAATGGAAGCCGTCAGCTTGGCGCCGGTGCAGCCCAGGGGATGTCCCAGCGCAACCGCGCCCCCGTTCGGGTTGACCCGCTCCGGGTCGAGGTGCGCTTGTTCGATGACCGCCAGGGCTTGCGCGGCGAAGGCCTCATTCAATTCGATGACCGCGATCTCCGACAGCTTGAGCCCAGCGAGCTTCAGCGCTTTGGGAATAGCAAACACCGGACCGAGACCCATCTCCTCCGGCTTATAGCCCGCAGTGGCAAAGGAAACATAGCGCGCGAGCGGCCGGATGCCGAGCGCCTTCGCCCGTTCTTGGGACATCACGACGCTGGCGGCGGCGCCATCCGACATCTGCGAAGAGTTGCCGGCGGTCACGGTGCCCTTTTGATGGAAGGCCGGCTTGAGCGCGAGAAGGGCTTCGAGGGAAGTGTCACTGCGCGGACCTTCGTCGGCCGCGAAGGTAACTTCCTGCCGTTGGGGTCTCCATCCCCTCGCCGAAGGGCGGTCGGGCGAGGGCGGCGCTGTGCCCGTCTGGTCAAGCCCCAGAGTGAAACTGACCGGCACGGGTACGATTTCCTCGGTGAAGTGGCCCGCCGCGATCGCCGCCACGGCCTTCTGGTGGCTGCGCAAAGAGAATTCATCCGCTCGCTCGCGCGTGATGGCGAAGCGTTGCGCCAAGCGTTCGGCAGTCAAGCCCATCGTAAGATAAGCGTCGGGATAGTGATCGACCAGCCAGGGGTTGGGGGAAATCTTGTTGCCGCCCATGGGGATCATGGACATCGATTCGGTGCCGCCGGCGACGATGGCGTCTGCCCCGCCGGCCAGGATGCGCTCGGCAGCCAGGGCAATCGCCTGCAGCCCCGAGGAACAGAAGCGGTTGATGGTGAAGGCCGAGACTTCGATCGGCAACCCCGCACGGAGAGCCGCGGTGCGGGCAACATTCATTCCTTGCTCGGCCTCGGGCATGGCGCAGCCCAAAATGACGTCCTCGATTTCTTTGGGATCGAGCTGGGGCACGCGTTCGAGTGCGCCCCGGATCGAGATGGCGGCCAGCTCGTCGGGGCGAGTGGCTCGCAGGGTACCTTTAAAGGCGCGTCCCACCGGGGTGCGCACGGCGGAAGCAATGACCACTTCACGCATAAACTCAGACTCCCCTCCTCCCGGTCTTGCCTGGCGCTAATTGCGCAACGGCTTCCCGGTCTTCAAAGTGTACTGCATTCGCTCCTGGGTCTTCCTCTCCCCGCACAGCGATTTAAAGGCTTCGCGCTCGAGATCGAGGATGTACTGCTCGGTGACCGGAGTTCCCGGCGAGACGTTCCCGCCGCAGAGCACTTCGGCAACCTTGCTGCCGATTTTCACTTCATAGTCGGTGATGTAGCCTCCCTGGCGCATGAGGTGAACCCCCAGCTTAAGCGCCGCCAGGACGTTCTCTCCCGGAGCCGGAATCTCGCTACGCGGCTGCGGAGGCTGGTAGCCGGCCCGCACCAGCTCGAGAGCCCGTGCTTTGGCATCGCTCAGGACCCGCTGGCGGTTGGCCGTGATGCCGTCGGAGTCGCGCAGGAACCCCAGCCCGCGCGCCTCCTGAGCCGAGGTCGCGACTTTGGCCGTGGCCACGGTTTCGAAATTTTTTTTCATCGCTTCCATGAGCTCGACCGACTCGCCGCGCCCCCCGGGGCGAATCGCCTGGGCGCTGCTCAAGGCCCGCAGCAGCATTTCCTTCGAGCCGCCGCCGGCAGGAAGCAGGCCCACCCCGGCTTCTACCAGGCCGATATAGAGCTCGGCGTGCGCGTCGACGGCAGGTGCATGCAGCACGATCTCCGCGCCCCCGCCCAAGGTCATCCCGAAGGGCGCGACCACCACCGGCTTGGCGGAAAATTTGATGGCCTGGGTCATGTTCTGGAACTGGCGGATGGCCAGGTCGACCTCATCCCACTCCTCTTCCTGGGTGGACATGAGGAGAAGCATCAAGTTGGCGCCGACGGAGAAATTCGCGGCGTCGTTGGTAATCACAAAGGCGTCAAAGCCATCCCCCGGGCCTCCGCTCTTGAGGCTTTGCAAAATGAGCTGAACGATGTCGCCCCCGAGGGCATTCATCTTGGAGTGAAATTCGATCGCCGCCACGCCGTCGCCGAGATCGACCAGCGACGCGCCCGGGTTCTTCCTGACCACGCCTTTCGATTTCTTGGCGGCGGCCACCGACCAAACGCCGGCCGGCACCGGAGCCGGCCTGCGCTTGCGGCTTTCGAGGTCAAAATAGGCACGGCCCGAGGCGGTTTGGAGGTCGTCCGCGTACCAGGAGGTTTGGCCGGAAGCGAGCAGCTGCTCGACCTGGGCGGCGACCGGGTGTCCCTCGGCTTGCATGCGCCGGACGGTGGTTTCCACCCCGGCCGCATCCCACAACTCAAACGGACCCAGTTCCCAGTTGAGCCCCAGGCGCATGGCACGATCGATCTCGAGGATCGAATCCGAGATCTCCGGAATGCGGTTGGCGGAGTACGTCCACAGATCGGCCAAGGCTCGCCACAAAAACTGCGCCGACTTGTCGGCCTTCTGGGGTGGGCTGTCCAAGGCCAGCAGCAGGCGAAGCCGCGCTCCGGCATCCTCCAGGTTTTTCGCCATCTCGAGCCCGGGGAATTTCGTCTTGCCCCGGGGATGATAGGCCAGGGTTTTCCAATCGAGCGCCAAGCGTTCTTCCTCTTTGCCGCCCTCGGGCGGCGAAGCTCCAGGCTTGGCCGCCTTCTTATAGAAGCCGCCGCGGGTTTTGTCGCCTAACCATTTGCGCTCGAGCATTT
>JASHSL010000265.1 GCA_030040855.1 Terriglobales bacterium | reverse complement strand
CCTCGGTGGCCCTTCGCGGTCCTCTTCCTGGCCGGGCTCACCGCCATGTTCGGTCTGCTCTATTGGGTTGTGTTTGCCGTGGGATTCGGGATCACGCCGGGCAATCGCCTGGCCCAGCTGGCTTGCTTCCAGCCAAGAGAACAATCGTGCCCGGAGGAATTGGGTCGAGCTCGATTTGGCTGAAGCCCTCCGAGTTTTGGGTGGGGGCAGGCCCGGAGGCGGACCCGCCGGGCCTGGGAATTGACTAGGCCAGCTGCCGCCAGGATGGGGATCTTTGGGAGAATCGCTGTTCGTTCGTGAGGTACTTCTGCGCCAGCCAGACTTGCAAGTCCCGTCTCTTGTCAGCATTCATCCCCACAAATCGAAACCCTGCAGTCTCCTGCTCCTTCCAAACGAGTTCGCCTTGAACCTTGATGCGGAGATCGCGGGGAAGTGTAAATTCGATCTGCACCCGGCCCGGCAAGCCCTGGGCGGAGGTTGTGCGAATCGCCACTCCGCCTTGGCTAAGGTTCACCAGATCCACCTTGGACCGCGTCTTGCCATGACGGAGGGAGACGGAAACGTCCATGTTGTGACGGTGGTAGCGCAGTCTGCCGTCCAGAATCAAACTTCGGGCCGCAGATAGGGTGTGCACGGCTTGTTCTACGGAGATTGGCTTCTCGAACACGAATGCCCCGTCGGTGGTGGGAAGGTGGTTCGCGGCGCCGAAAATCAGCAAGGGCACCGGGGTCGGGTCGCGCCTGAGTCCGCGCAAAACCTCGGCGCTTCCTTCCAGGGCACAATCCACGATGAGGGCATCGATTTTCGATTTCGCCAGTTTGGCCTGAACGCGGGCGGGCTCAGTTTCGACATCAACCTCGAAATCAAGGCCACCCAAGATGCACTCGAGCACGCAAACCTCAGGCCAGTCGCGGGAAAGCACAATCGAAGACAGCATCATACCGTCACTCTATCCCCCCAGGGCGGGAGGGCTATAGATGACGAAGGTAACGGAAGGATCCCGAAAGTCCCAAGGTTCTCTAAGCGGACACGCCGGCGCTCTCGCGCCGGTACCACTCGATGGTTTGCTGCAAGCCTTCCTCAAGGCCCACGGTGGGCTCGTAGCCCAGATGCTTCTTGGCCAAGGACAGGTCGGCCTGCGAGTGCTTCACATCTCCGGGGCGCTCCGACTCATAGTGCACCTCGCCCGAATATCCGGTCAACTTCTTCAGTATTTGGAAGGTCGCATTGAGATCGACCCGCGATCCCGTTGCCACATTGAAGACCTGGCCGGCTACCTCCTGCCCCGGGGCCGTCAAGGCGAGATGATTGGCATGGACGATGTTCTCGACGAAGGTGAAATCGCGGCTCTGCTGGCCATCCCCAAAGATCGTTGGCGTCTTTCCTTGGAGCATCCGGGTGATGAATAGGGCCAACACTCCTGAGTACGGCGAGGCTGGATCCTGCCGTGGTCCGAACACATTGAAGTAGCGCAGGGAGACCGTCTCAAGTCCGTAACAACGCCAGAACGCCCTCATGTAATGTTCGCCGGCAAGTTTGGCCACCGCGTAAGGAGAGATCGGATTGGGGAGCATATCTTCTCGTTTGGGTAATGTCGGACTGTCGCCGTAGGCGGAAGACGACGCCGCGTAGACAACTCGCTTTACCTTGGCCTCCCGCGCGGCCACCAGGAGGTTGACGGTGGCATCGACGTTGGCCCGATTGCTCTCGAGGGGGTCCTCGACGGAGCGAGGCACGGAGGGGATCGCTGCCTGATGCAGAATGTAATCCACGCCCTGGCAGACATGCTGCACCCGACTGAAATCGATGAGATCAACCTGACGAAAATCGATTTGCTGCAAAATCTCGGCGATATTCTCGCGCTTGCCGGTGGAGAAGTTGTCGATCCCACGCACGCGATCGCCCGCCGCCAGCCGCGCTCGCGCCAAGGAAGACCCGATGAATCCCGCTACTCCCGTGATGAGGCACGTGGACATGAATTTTCTATCATACCCGAGGCTCTCCAATTCTCGAAGCCTACCGGGTAGTGGTGCAGCCATCGGTAATCATCTGTATATCCCCGGCAAACTGCACCACTAGGCAAGAAAAACCGGCGCAGGCGATCGAGTCGATGGCGTCGACCCTTCACCGGCGGGCAAGTTCCGGCTGGGTCTGGCCTGGCAGCGCAGCGCGGCGGATCTCTCGCCAGAGTTCGTCGCGGCCGGCGCCGGTCCTGGCGGAATAGGGAAGGATCCTGGCTTGGGGGAATTCTTCCCCCAGGGTTCGAAGAGCGTAGGACAACAGATTGCCGGATAACCGATCGCTCTTTGTGCCCAGAATCAAGAAGGGACAGTCAAGGGTCATGAGGAACCTGATCAGTTGCCGATCGCTCTCCTGGGGCGGCACAGTAACGTCGACCAGTGCCAGGCACAGCACCAGGCAGGCCCGAAGCTTCAGGTAGGGCTCGACCAACTCCGGCCAGCGAGCGGAGATCTCGCGCGGCAATCGGGCATAGCCGTATCCTGGCAGGTCGGTGAAGATGAGCTCGGCCCGCGGCTGACCGGCCCAGCGCAGCTCGAAGAAGTTGATGCTGCGGGTACGTCCGGGAACCGAGCTGGTTCTCGCCACCTTCTTGCCGACGAGGGAGTTGATGACGCTCGACTTGCCCACATTGGATCGTCCCAAGAAGGCAATTTCCGGCAGCGAAGCAACCGGAAAATGGCTGGCTGCGGTCGCCGCCATCGTCAATCGGGCGAAAATGCGCATGAACCAGTTTGCCTTCGCTTGATCGAAGGTTGCAAGCGGTTGGGGAAGGGACCTCACGGCGGGTCCAACCTCCCCGCGCTCCAGGCTATCCCCGGCGAAACTGCTTGCTGAGGGTGAGCGATTGTTGTTGGTACGAGGAGCCAATCTCGCGGCCATAAATCCTGTCGGGCCGGGAAAGCAGAGGCATATAGTTCAAGCGGCCGACCAACTGCCCATGCTCGATCAAGAAGGGAACTTCGTGCGCTCGCACCTCGAGTACCGCGCATGTACCCTTGATGTCGCTCGCCCCATATCCGAAGCCGGGGTCGAAGAAGCCGGCGTAGTGAATGCGAAATTCACCGTCGGCGGGATCAAAGGGCACCATTTCGGCGGCGAACTCGGGTGGTACCCGCACTCGTTCGCGCGAGGCAAGAATATAAAAATCGCCCGGATCGAGAATCAAGCCCTGATCAGGACTGGAATAGCGAAGCTCCCAGAACTCTTCCGGCGAGTAATAATTAAGCCGGTCGAGTTCGATCGCGGGCGCGTTGCGTCGGGCTTTGTAGGCAACCACTTCCTCGCAATGGCTCTCTAGGTTGGCGGTAATTCTAAGACCCCGGTCCACTCTTGCCTTTTGCGGACTGCCCCCATCGAGGTAAACGAGCGTCTCTGCCTCGTCCAGCTTGGCGATCATGCGATCGTGGTAGATCGGGTTGCCGCGCACGAACCGGAGCTGGCTCAAGCGCATCCCCGCCCGAACGGCAACGGTGAAGGTGCGGGAAACAATTTCGGCGTAGAGGGGACCTTTATAGCCGGCCGGCACGCGAT
>JASHSL010000264.1 GCA_030040855.1 Terriglobales bacterium | reverse complement strand
CTTCGAACGCTCCCGCCCCCAGGCCGTATTGCGCCAAGTTACTCGCCTTGTCTTCGACAAGCCGTTCGGACGTCAGGGAAGACAAGCTGGTGAGCATGCTTGAAACGGTGCTCTGATCGGCAAGGAACGGCTGCGGCTCGGTGATTCGCCAGTCGCCATTTTGCTTCGCCAGCACGATGGCGGCGGAGCCGCTCTTCTTGAGCTCGAGTTTCGAGATATCGTCCTCTTTGAGCGACAGAATCTTCGGCGAGGCCGGCACTGAAGCTTGGGCTGTCTCCTCCGATTTGGGGTGGCGGTTGGACCAGTAAAGCGCACCCATCAGTCCGAGGAGCACACACATAGCCACGATTAAGCTGCGTAATTTCATCGAGACACCAGAAGGTAGCCGGGCCCGACGGCTTTCGGCCGAGCCGGCTACAAAATCAAGCTATCTCCGCTTCCACCATACCGACACGCCGGCGAAAACGACAACCAGGGGCAGCAAGAACTGGCTGGTGCTGCGCACCCAGGTGAGCTGGGCGCGGGTCATCGTGATGCGGCGGTCTTCGGGCTCTTTCGGGCGGATGGAGATCAGGTCTTCATCCGACGCCAGCCAGTCGACACTGTTTAGAGCCAGATCACTGTTGCCGTTGAAATTGATGAAGGAATTCGCCGCCCAGGAAGAACTCCCCACGACCACGAAGCGGCCCTGCGAATCCTGCTTGCCGGTGGCATAGGTGCCGGCGGCCGCAATGGTCAAAGGACCCTTGCGATTCTTGGGGTCATTGGCATCCACTTTCGGCGAGTTGAGATCGTTGGTCGCCAGGCTGGTGTCAGAGGAGCTAAACAGCTTCTGCACCGAGGTCTTGTCTGCACTTTTGACATCGAGCGAACGGGAAAGCGGGAAACCCGTGGCCATGCCTTTCAACTCGTTGACGATGGCGTGCGAGTCATAGGTCCTTACCAGAGCCACTTGCGGCCCCACGCCGAGAAGTTGTCCGATGGGGTTGAGATCGAGAATCAGATCTTTTTGCAGCGTAACACCCCAGCTCGCGAGCAGATTGGACAGGGCGTCGTTGTCGGCGACCTCCGCTCGGCCGAGCTTCAAAGGGGCGTCGAGCATGAACAGCGCACGTCCGCCGTCTTCCACATACTTCTTAATCGCATCGACTTCCGGCTGCTGGTAATCCCGTGTCGGACCGCCAACCACGAGCACGGTGCAATCCGACGGCACCTCGGCCTTGCCCAGCAAATCCACCGATTGGGCCTGGTAGTTGTCTTTCCCCAGCAAGTCCTTGAAACGGGAGAAGCCGTTGCGATCGGAATCATCGATCTGGTGCTCGCCGCTGCCGGTTAGAAAGCAGACGGTGCGGGTCGTATGCTTCACGGCGCGGATGATGGCTCCGGTGATGCCCTCCTCCGTCATGCTTTTGGCTTCTTCTCGGTTCGCGCCAACCTCGACCAACGCAGTTCCATAGCTCTTGATGCCGGCCTCGCGCGCCTTCTGCGGGTTCTTGTCGGGATCGACGAAATCAACGTGAACCTTGGGGGAAAGATTGGTGTATTCGTCGAGCAGGTCTTTGGCGCGCTGGAATCGCGTGCCCTGATCGTAATAGGTGATGGTCGCGGGCTGCTTTAAACCCTTGACGATTTTGGTGGTCTGCTCGGACAAGCTGTAACGCTTGTTGGCCGTCGCGTCATAGGACTTGTTGTAGCGATCGGCGAGCAGGTTGAGGATCACCACCGCAGTCAGCACCACCAGAACATAGACGGCAGCATAGAGGGCGTACTTGGTCTGCCGAGCCTTTAACAACCCCGTGTTCACTTACGACCTCCAGCGCAGAGATTCCATGGAGCGAGAGGTGAAAAACAGCCCCACGAAGATCACGGTTAGATAGAAAATTGCGTCTTTGACATCGAGAACGCCTTTGGCGAATGACTCGAAATGAGTAATCACCGACATGTACGAAAGCACCCGAGCCCAGGTTGCCGTTTCATAACCGCTCACCCACTCGAGAACCCATAGCAGCAAACATACTCCAAAGGTGGCTGCGCCAGCGATGATCTGGTTCTTGGTCAGGGTCGAGATAAAGGTTCCGATCGCCAGCAGCCCGCCGGCCTGCAGCAGCAAGCCGAGATAGCCGATGGCCAACGGTTTCCAGTCTGGATTGCCGTAGCGGAACAAGAAGGCAAAATTCAGCGCCGTGAACAGCAGCAAGCAGGCGTAGAGAATCATCGCCGCGCACCACTTGCCGAGGATGATTTCGAGGTCCCGGATGGGCGAAGTAGCCAGCAGTTCGATCGTGCCGGTACGCTTCTCCTCGGCAAACAGCCGCATGGTGATCATGGGGATGAAGAACAACCCAACCACGCTGACATTCGACAACAAGGGGCGTATGACTTCTTCGTTCAGATTCATGGGGAACATCTGGCCGCGCATCTGGGACTCCATGCCCATGAGCACGAAATAGCCCAGTGCGTTCCAGAAGAAGAAGCCGAAGATTACGGCAAACATGGTTAATAGCAAGTAGGCGATCGGCGAGACGAAATAGCTGCCGAGCTCCTTGCGGCAGATGATCCAGACATTTCGCATTAGTCCGCTCCCTTGGCGACAACTTCCCGAGGCCCGACCGAGGCCTCGCTTCCCGTGAGCTGCAGGAAGATCTCTTCCAGGCTCATAGCGGCGGGTCGAAGTTCGTTCAAGTCCCAACCAGCCTCGACCACGGCGCGCGCCAGGTCCCCGCGCACAAAACCCTTCTGGCTCTCGACTTCGAAAATATTGCGATTAGCATGGCTGGTCTTGTAATGCACCCGGCTTACCCCGCGAAGCTGCTCCAGCCGCTTCTGTACCACGGACCAATCCAGATTGCCGTTTCGACCGGCCACCTCGACCAGAACCGACTCCGCTCCGCCTGCCCGGGATTGCAAGTTCTGCACCGAATCGGTGGCCACCAGCTTACCTCTATTAATGATGATGACCTGTTGGCAAGTCTGCTCAACCTCGGGCAGGATGTGGGTGCTGAGCACGATGGTGTGATCGCCGGCGAGGCTCTTGATCAAATCCCGGGTTTCGTTGATCTGCTTGGGATCGAGGCCCGCCGTGGGCTCGTCGAGGATTAAAACATCCGGGTTGTGGATGATCGCCTGCGCCAGCCCGACGCGCTGCCGGTAACCTTTCGACAGTTTCCCGAGAATCCTTTTCTTTACGTCGGCCACCGCGCAACGCTCACACACGAAGTCGACTCGCTTGTTTAACTCGGAGCCGGAAAGTCCCTTGATCCTACCCACAAAAGTCAGGTAGTCCGCAGTCTCCATCTCGGGATAGAGGGGCGGAGTCTCGGGGAGATATCCAATGCGTTTCTTGACCTCGAGAGGTTGCTCGAGCACGTCGAACCCGGCCACGGTCGCGCTGCCTGAGGTGGGTGGCAAGAAGCAGGTCAACATGCGCATGGTGGTTGTCTTGCCCGCGCCGTTCGGACCCAAGAAACCGACGATCTGGCCCTTCTCGACCTCGAAGGAGATTTGATCGACCGCAATGGTACGGGCATACCGCTTGGTAAGATCCTTAACTTTAATCATAAGAGTTTGCTACAGGAATAGAGGCTCTAGAACCCACGTACAACAATCCATCCTTCGATTTGGGACTGACGTGAAGTTCTATGTTAAGAAGCTCCGGCGGGAGTTGTCAAACCGAACCGCGCCCGTCCAAAGGGCCGGCCGGGGGCAGACCCGATCCGCGGTGGGTCTCGAGCCGGTGTGCGCCGCGCAAATCCAGGGGTGGAGAGAGTCTCCCTCGGACTCCCGGAGCCTGTTATAGTAACCCGAACCTTTGGGGCTCGTGCCCGGCACGGCAGCCGCGAAGGCCTGGGGAAGAGTGATGCAACGCCGCAAGCTCGGCCGTACTGGTCTTGAGGTCAGCGACATTGCCCACGGGCTGTGGGGGATGGGGGATTGGACCGATTCCGACGATCGCCAGTCCCTGGCATCCTTGCAACTCGCCGTCGATCTCGGCTGCAATTTCTTCGATTCGGCCTGGTCCTACGGCAATGGCAAAAGCGACGCCTTGCTCGGCGAGATCCTGTCGCGCAATCGGAAGCGGCCTCTATATGCCGCCTCGAAAATCCCTCCTCGGAACGACAAGTGGCCGGCTTCTTCCCAGGATCGTTACCGCGACGTCTTCCCTCGATCGCACGTTTTGCACTATGCCGCAAGGATTCGCCAGGCCCTGCGGGTCGACGCGATCGATGTTCTGCAATTCCATGTCTGGGATGACAGTTGGACCAATGAGCCGGAATTCCACGAGACGGTCAAAGAACTGAAGGCAACCGGGCTGATCCGGTTTTTGGGCTTGAGCCTGAACCGCTGGGAGCCGGACAATGGCATCCAAGCCATCCGTACCGGGTTGGTGGACGTCGTGCAAGTGATCTACAACGTCTTTGATCAGGCGCCAGAGGACCACTTATTTCCCCTGTGCCGCGAGCTGGACATCGGCGTAATTGCCCGGGTGCCGCTCGATGAAGGCAGTCTCGGCGGCAAGCTGACGGAGGCGACCAGATTCCCCGACCAGGACTGGCGCTCGCGCTATTTTGGTCCGGAGAACCTGGCGAATACGGTCGCCCGGGTGGATCAGTTGAAGGCGCTACTTCCGCCGGGCATGAGCCTGCCGGAAATGGCGCTGCGTTTTATCCTCTCGAATCCGGTAGTGAGCACTACGATTGTGGGCATGCGAAAGCCGGATCACGTCCGGGAGAACATTCGTGCCAGTGATCGCGGCGGTCTCGATTCCGCTTTGCTCGGCAGGTTGCGGGCGCATCGCTGGTTCCGGGTTCCGGCCCCCTGGTCGGACTAGACGCCGACCGGCCGGAGTCGGAGATGGAGGCTGGGGAGCTTTACTTACTGGCTGCGCTGGCTGCGCGGGTGGCTTTGCGTCCTCTCTCCGAGCCCGCCCGGGTAGCGCTCAATTCTCCTTCGGTCGTGATGCGAGTGGCCTTGGAGATCCCTTCTGCCATCTTGATCCCAGCTTCCTGCGCGGGGACGGCTCCATCAGCCGCCATTGCCGAACTGGCAGCCAGGGTAAACAATAGAGCATCTTCCTGCTTGGCAAAATAAAGCACGACCTGACTCGCTGCCATCTATACCCCCCTCCAGAGATGATCGCTGCTCAGATGATAGGCCGATTTCATGGCTGCCAGAAGTTACCTTTCTGGTGCCTCAAAACCCGGAAGGGCCACGCCAGCAGGAACGCCGGGCCGGCGGCGCCGCCGGGCTCAATCGTGCCCAGAACAATTGCTGGGTGCTGCCCGCCCGGCGAATCTACCCTCAATCCAGGCAATCTGATCTCTGACCGACTCACCGATCACGTAGCCTGGGTCGGGATTCGCATAGGTTTGAAATTGCACTTGATCTCCTTGCTTGCACATCCGCGCGATCACCGGCGCCGTAGTGCTCGCCGGGGCTTGAGCATTGGCTGCGCTGGCGATTACCAGCAAGGGACCCCGGGCGGGCTTCGCGGCGATGGTGTTGCGCTCGAGATATTGCTTGACGAAGCGGTTCTTCTGCCAGTTCGGTTTCAGCAGGCTGGATGGTCGAACCTTTTCCGCGGAAGCAGGTAGGGCGCAGGCTTGGTCGAGCTTCGGATAGAGGGCAAGCGCATCTTTCGTCAGAATCTCTCGCTCCGCAAAGTCGGGAAACACCGTTTTGATCCCATAGGCGAGCAACAGAGGCGAGGCGTTCCCCGCGCTCGCCCCATCGGCCGGTTCTAGACCGGCAACATCCGAAATGACGATGCCGCCGAGGTAGTGGGGGTCGCCGAGCGCTCCCAACTCTGCGATACCAACCACGGTTAATCCCCCTTCGCCATATCCCATGGCAATCCATTCGGAACTGAGCTTGGGAACGGCCGCGTGGGCTGCGGGAATGGAATAGAGGACATCCCGGGCATTCGATGCGATGTCGCGGTAGGCATTGCGGAAGTCTGTCCCTAACCCGGTGTAGTCGGTAGCCACAACCGCATACCCGAGACCCACGTACATGGAGAGAAATGCACCGCGCTCGAGGTTTCTGGCAAGCGATGGCGCACAACGACGCGCCACTCCGTTTAAGTCATGGGCCCAGGCGATCACGGGCCAGCCCCCAAGCGGCGGGGTTCGATCAGGATAGAGGAGCACACCCGAGGCCGCCACATCCTCGTCAGTGGCCGACCGCGAATGATAGAGCATGCGAAGCGCCAACACTCCTTCTGGCAGATCGTATTCCTCAAATTCCTCCGACCGAATCAGCTGCCCCGGGGTTCCCCTCGGGAGCGGCCTGGGGGTGTCGTAGAACTTGCTGAGCGGGAAGGCCCCTCGGGTCCGAGGCGTGCCGGCGATAGCGGCTTGCGAGGGGGCGCGTTCCGAACCTCTGGACGACGCAGCCAAGAAGCTCAGGAGCAACAGGAAAACGCCGGGACGCAGCGAACTCCCGCACGCCCCAGTCACACCGGCACGACGACTTAGGCTGCAAACCTTCCGGCGGGCTCGGAAAATCCATACCGTAATCCCTGTATTTTTGTGCCCGGCGGCTGTGAAGAAGCTGTTTAAACTGTTCATGTTTTTTTCGGCGGGAAGGTTGGGGCGGCTCACAATTCTTCCACTTTCTTCCGGAGTTCGCCGGCAATCCAGCTAGGGGTCTGATCCTCGGAAAATTCGAGGGGCAACCCGATTTTTACGCGGATCTGTCCCGGCCAAGCAAATTTCCGCCCGGCCTGCTTTCGCTCAAAAAGTCCGTCAATGCGCATGGGGACAATCGGTATCCGCAGATTGTGAGCCAGCAAACCCACCCCTGCTCGAAACTGCCGCAGTTTGCCGTCCGTGGTGTGGTGGCCTTCGGGAAACACGAGCAGGTTGTAACCACGGTCGACACACTCTCCGGCATAGCCGAAGCTTTCCCGGAACCCCGCCTCCCGCGGCAGGGGAAACAGGTTGAGCAGCGATACTCCCAGAGCCCACTTGATGCGGTCATACACTCGCCCGGGGAGGCTGCGCGTCGAGGGCGGCGTTCTCAGGATTTCGAGCGCTTCTCCGCCGGTCGCGACCGCGAGTTTATGCCGGAAACGAGCCGGCAAGGCAGTCAGGACGAAGCCAGGATCGATGTCTCCAATGTGATTGGTTATCACCAGCAGGGGACCGCGAACTCCTCTGAGATTCCGCCGGCCTTCGACGCGGGGCCACCCCAGTAGAAACACCGCCGGACGCAACAGAAGATAATGGACTGCAACCCGTATCCAAGTTATCGGCCAACCCAGTACCCAGCGAGGATAGTGGTAGTGGACGCGGGCAGGAACCTCGCCCTGCAAAATGCGCTCCAGATCTCCCACCGTTCGGGCCGCCGCGAAGCGGGTCTCGGTGAGGTCGACCTGGTAGCGATCCTCGAGCGCGCTCAACAATTCGACGCGGTCGAGCGAACTGAGGCTCAGATCGGAGTCCAGGCTGGTGCTGGCAGCAAGAACCGCAGGCGAACGACCGGTGATGCGGGCGATCAAATCAGCCAGGGCACTCGCCGAACGCGCCGGGTTGGTGGCTCGGAGAAATTGGCTTTGGACGGCTTCCTGAATCAGATTGCGTTTCGGTTTCAAGGTCGAAGTGCGGGGAAAGTCCGCCTCCGGCCAGAGGAACCAGTGATTCAGACGCTGGTACTCCGCCAGGGACCGGTTGGCGCGTTCGACCACGGATTCGGGGTTGATTTTGGAGTCGCGCAGAATCATCACCGCACAGGCTTCCGCGTTGCCGTCCCGGGGGAGAGCAATGACCAGTGCGTCTTTGACTTCAGGTTGGCGCCGAAGAGCTGCCTCGAGATCTTCCGGATACACGTTCATCCCGGCCGGCGTCACGATGACCTCTTTTTTTCTGCCTTTGAAATAGAGGTTGCCCTCCGTGTCCCGTTCCCCGATGTCTCCGGTGGCGTACCAGCCTTCCTCTCCCGCCACGGCCTCGAGTTGCGTGCGGTTCCAATACCCTGCGGCGATGCCGGCTCCACGAACCAGGATCTCCCCGTCGGATGCCAGCTGGACCTCCCGGCCCCCCAGGACCTTTCCAATCGATCCCTTCCCCAGACGAAAGGGATGATTCAGGCTGATGAGGGCGGTAGTCTCCGTGAGTCCGTACCCTTGAATCACGGCATAGCCCAAGCGGCGCCAGAACTCCTCGGTTAGAGAATCAAGCGTAGCGCCGCCTGATATGAAGGCCCAGAACTTCCATCCGAAGCGTCGCCGAATGTGCCGGAAGGTCCACCAACGATGGAGAAAGTGCTGATCTGCGGAAGCTTCCAGGCTCTGACGAAACTTCTCGAGCCGATGTTCCGCGCTAAGATCACGCTCGATCTTCTGCTTGAGCGAGTCGAGCACGCGGGGTACGGTGACCACCACGGATACGACCTCGCGCTTCACGGTGGCGATCACCTCGGCGGGATTCAGGCTCTCCTGGAAGAGGACGACACCGCCCAGGAGCGGGGGGAGGAAGATACCCAGAAATTGGCCGAAAACATGGCTCAAGGGCACGAGATTCAGAAAGCGAATCGGGTGAACTAGATTCTCGTACTTGAGGTATTTGCGAATCTCGGCTTCGAGCGGGGTGAGGTTTGCGAGCACGTTGCCGTGGGTGATGACGACCCCCTTGGGATCGGCGGTCGTGCCGGAGGTGAAGACGATTTCGAGCATGTCACCGGGGCCAATTTCCGGTGAAACGTACGCCGCCGGGGAATGCCTGGCCAAAGCCCGGGGCAAATGACCGAGGACCATGGTGGGAAGCTCGGTCGGAACATGTTCCGCGGAACAAACCAACAACCTGGCGCCGACCTCCTGGTGGACTCGCCCGGCAAAGTCGGCGCGGGCGATGTGGTCGACCGGCACCACCACTACGCCACGAAGCAGGCATCCGAGAAACACCGCAACCCATTCGGCCGAATTGGGAGCCCAGAGGACGACGCGCTCGCCTTTCGCGATCCCTCGTACCTCTAACTCTCGCGCGAAGCGACATGCCAGGTTCACCACCTCCTGGTAGGACCGGCCCACACTGCGATATCCCTTGCGCTCGAGGTAAGCGACGTGCTCCCCATGCGACCGGAAAACCGGGAGGTATTCGAGGAGGGATTGGCGTTCCATTGACAAAAGAGTAGCGCATTCACGGCCAGGAACGCGCTGGATCGAAACCGGTGCTGTGCCTGGATCGGCGTCGGTTGGCAGACCGGCAGTCATTTCCGAGATCTTGACAACAAGAAGGCGTATCTTTGAGGGAGGCAGGGATTAGGTTCATGACATGATGAAGAAGTTGCGATTCCTGGTTTCTTTGCATACCTTAGAGAACGATTTCCAAAGGGCACAAGCGCAATGCGCAGAGGAAACTGCGCGCAAGTTGGGGGTCGATGTCGAGGTCGTTTTCGCGGACGACGATGCCGTAAACCAGAGCACCCAGCTGCTGAAGGCAATCCAAAGTGTGAAGGCATCCCGGCCCGACGCAATTTTGCTCGAACCGGTGGGCAGCGAAGCCCTGCCTCAGGTCGCCCGGGCGGCCGCCGCTGCCGAGATCGGCTGGGTGGTGCTGAACCGCCACCCGGACTACTTGCCGGCACTTCGCGTGCAGGCAACCGCGCCCATGTTTGCCGTCAGCGCCAATCACGAGGAGATCGGCCGCATCCAGGGCAGACAGTTCGCAGAGTTGCGGCCCGGGGGCGGTTCGGTGTTGTATATCGAGGGACCTTCGAGCAGCTCCTCGACCCGCAGGCGCACGGCAGGGATGCTCGAGACGAAACCCGCGAACCTTCAAGTTACGACGTTGCGGGCAAGATGGACAGAGGAGAGCGCCGCCGCCGCCGTGGTGTCCTGGCTGAAGCTGGCCACCGCGAAAAGCAGGCCGATTGACTTGGTGGGCGCGCAGGATGACGCCATGGCCATGGGTGCGCGGAAAGCCTTTGAACAGCTGGCCGATCGAAAGGAGCGGGCGCGATGGTTGAGCCTGCCCTTTACCGGATGTGATGGTCAGCCGGCGACGGGCCAAGTCTGGGTGAGAGACAAACTTCTGGCAGCCACCATTTACATCCCCCCGCTTACGGGAAAGGCGATGGAGATTCTCGAGAAGGCAATGGAAGAGGGTTCCCAACCGGCGGAACACTTCTTGACCACGTCGTTTTCCATTCCGGCGCTCGGTCGATTGCTTCCGCAAAAATGATAGGGTCGGCACGAAATCATTACCGCCGGAGGGCGTCGACCCGCCGCAATCCCACCCATCACTCTCGTCCCACTCCGAGAGCGTCCGCCACCCGGTTGATGTAATTGAACCAGGCTGCGATGAGCGTAATCTGCAGGATCGCTTTGTCGTCAAAGCCGGCTGCCCGCAAGCGCTCATGATCGTCTTTCGAGATCTTCGTCGCGTCCCGGGTCAGTTTCACAACGTAGTCCAACATCACCCGTTCTTGCGGGGAGATGGGGGCGCTCGTGTAGTCCCGCTCGAGCGCATCGCTCAGTGCCGGATCAAGGGTTATGCGACGCAGAAACTCTGCGTGGGACTCAATTCAATAAACACAACGATTGGTGACCGACACCAGGGTCGCGATCATCTCGTGTTGCCGTCGGGACAACGGCAAATCCGGCGCCATCAGGACCCCAAAGGTCGAAAAAGCGTGGTACAGCGCCTCGGGAATCAGGCTGTGAGAGGCTGCGATCAAGGAGCCTCCGCCTTCGGCCGCATGCACCGGAGTGGCGTACTCGACCGGATAGAGGTACTTCTGCTCTTCCATCGCCTTGCGTAGCTTTTCATCTGCGTTCCCCAAGGGAACCGTGCGAATCCAGGTCATAAGAACCAGTTGCCTTTCGGGAGAGATTTTGTACAATACCTATCGGGAAAAGCCATATCCGGAAAAGCTATATTCAGATCACCTTGAGTGCCAATAGCGGAATTGGATCATTCTGGGTTGGCCGACAGATTCGTTCGCGGAACCCCCCGCCCGGAGGATCGAGTCGATGAGCATTGTGGTGTGGAAGCTTCTGCGGAGGCTGCCGAAACCGGTGCTGCTGGTGTTAACGCTGTTCTTGCTGGCCGCAATGGCTCGCTCCTAGGCTGCCCTCACTCAGAAACTTTCTGCTTCGGCCGCTAGTGTCGGTAGGCGCGTTCTTGGCTCTTCCCACCCAGTGAAAAACGGCAGGGCTCCGCCCTGCCGTTATTAACGGATAAACTCTAGCCCTTATTTTGCGCGGTTGACAGCCTTTCTGAGTTCCGCCCCTGGGGTAAACTTGGCAACTCTTCGGGCAGCGATCTTGATGGTAGCGCCCGTCTGGGGAT
>JASHSL010000263.1 GCA_030040855.1 Terriglobales bacterium | reverse complement strand
ACTTCTCCTTTTGGCTCTTTCCAGTTAAGTTAGCCATGGCTTTCGATGAACGGGAAAAGGAGCCAGACTCGAGGAGACCGACCTTCAACCCGCTACCACTGCAATCTGTGCCGCATCGGCCGCGCCGATGACGGCCTCTCCGTCGAGCAGCAAGCACTTGCCTGCATCCACCGCCAGGCAGGTGGCTCGGGCGGCGTCCATGACTTCGATTGTATGGATGCCAACGACGGGCACGTCGAACCGCATGTCCTGATTGGGTTTGGCAATCTTGACCACGGTGAGAGCGCGGCTCAGGGTGGAAGCTTCCGCTTCGAGCGAGGCCATGATGCGCCCGGCACGCTCGATCGTGGCATCGGTCCCTTCCATCGCTTCCACCGCGACGCAGGCGCCATCCGCCACCACCACCGTCTGACCGATGTCGTATTGCGCCAAATGCCGAGCCACCAGGCGCCCGTACTCGATGTTATGTTTCTCTGGCTCGCTAGGCTTGCGTTTCGTCAACACTCCCGGCCTGGCCCGTAACGGCTCGAGCAAAGCGGTGGAATTCTCCAAAATTATGCCTTCGTCGCCTAAGACTTTGGCGATCGCTCCGAGCAAAGCATCCGTGTTGCGAGTGCGCAGATTCAGCAGCAACTTGGCCAAACGTCGATCGGGGCGGATGCTCGAGAAGATTTGCTTGTGCTTCACCTGACCCGCCATGACGGCTCGGGACACGCCCTCCCGGTGAAAGGTTGCGATGAGCTTGGAAAGTTCTCCCAGGGAGAGCCAGTGAACCGAGGCTGCCCCGCGATTTTCAATGTCAGGAAACGTCTCTTCTTTGATCGCAGCCACCACCACTTCGAACCCCTGGGCTTGGGCGGCTTCGAGCACCAGAAAAGGGAAACGACCGTTTCCCGCAATCAGTCCGAGTTTCTGCTTTACCGGCATGGCGGCTCGTCGATGGACCGGGTCCTAGCGATCAGGTCCTTGAGGCCTGAACGCACGCTCCGAAATCGTTGCTGGCCCAGCCGCAGGCATCCTGATCACTTGATCACGCCGCGTTCCGAGGCTTCGATGAACCGAATCAACCGGTCGACATCTTCGCCACGATCGGACTCTTGTTTCAGCTTCTCTAGGGCCTGCGAGGTATTGAGCTTCGAGGCGAGAAGAAGTTTATAGGCATGATGAATCTTGCGGATCCTTTCCCGGCTGAAACCTCGGCGCTCGAGACCCGTCGCGTTGAGGCCGTAGGCATGCGTGTCTCGGGCGGCCGCGGTCTTTGAGAAAGGCAAAACGTCACGGGTAATCGTCGTGCCGCCCCCGATGAACGAATAGGCACCGATTCGCACGAAGTGATGGACCGGACACAAAGCTCCCACCGTGGCCCAGTCCTCTACAATGACATGTCCTCCCAAAGTCGCGGCATTGGCCAGGATCACGCGGTCCCCAATCTGGCAATCGTGGGCGACATGGCTGTAGGCCATGATGAGAGTGTGGCTGCCCACCCGCGTCAAGCCGCCGCCTTTCAACGTTCCCCGATTGATGGTAACGAACTCCCGGATTTTGTTGTGATCGCCCATCTCCAGGCGGGTGGGTTCGCCCCCGTAGGTCAGATCCTGGGGTGCAGTGCCAATCGAGGCAAAAGGGAAAAAAATGTTGTGCCCGCCGATTTTCGATGGACCTTCGACGACGACGTGCGAGAGCAGGCGACATTGTTCGCCCAGTTCCACCCCGGAGCCCACCACACAATAGGGGCCGATCTGGCAGCTCGAGTCGACTTTCGCTCCCGGAGCGACAATGGCGGTGGGGTGGACGGTCATCGGTGTCTACAGGCTAGAGGGTCTATGGCCCGTGTCGAACCCTTTATTCGGCCTCGCTAACCTCCTCGGAAACCGCCCGCGAACGGTTCACCAGCCTGCAGGTCACGGTAGCCTCGGCGGCTCGCTTTTCATCGACGAAGGCTCTGCCTTCCATGCGCACCGCGTCGCCACGCCACGCTTTGACTTCGATCTCAATGCGCAGCTGATCTCCGGGCACGACCGGCCGGCGGAACCGGGCGCGCTCAATCCCGGTGAACAACATCAACTTACTGTCTCGGTCCTCTACCTCGGTGAGCAGCAGGGCTCCACCGGCTTGCGCAATCGCCTCTACGATGAGCACGCCGGGCATGACCGGTGTGCCGGGAAAATGGCCGACAAAAAAAGGTTCGTTGACAGTTACGTTCTTGATGGCAACGATCCGCTCCCGCGGCCGCAGATCAATCACTCGATCAATCAGCAGGAAGGGATAACGGTGCGGCAGGATCTGCATGATCTGGTTGATATCGAGGGTTGTATTCGAGACGATGGATGCCTCCGTCGTAGGGTGAGTAGTGTCGCTCATAGGGGTTTCGAACCGACCTTTGTTCTAAGCAGTATACATGCGGCGAATACAAAGCGATTCTGCGGGATACCAAGCCATGGCGGGGTAAGGGATGCGACAATTTAGAACCAGACGCGCGGCAATGTGAGTTTCCGACCATGCCGCACCGCCGACATCGACACCTGGTCACAGCGCGGAACCACCCCGCTCTTCCCGCAACCGGGTCGGGGCGCAGATTATACTGGACTGTCTCACCAGGACGAACCAGCGGTGCTTCGACCCAAAATAACCATGAAGAAACAGCAAACGAATGGCCAACCCCTGAATCCCTCCGGCGAAGGCGCGGGCCGCTTGCCATATTTCGAGCAACGGCAGGACCGGATCATTGAAACCATTCGACACTTAGTGGAGCTAGAGTCCCCGAGCGACGAGAAGGCATCGGTCGATCGGCTAGGATCAATGCTGGCTGGCCGCTTCGAAGGACTGGGTGGTCATGCGAAGTTACACCGTACAGTTGATTTTGGCGATCACCTACAGGTGGACTTTGCGGGGAAGCGGCGTACCAAACCGCTACTGCTTTTAGGCCATCTGGATACCGTGTATCCGCTGGGGACGCTCAAAAGTATGCCGTTTCGCCTGTCCGATGGCCGACTGTGGGGACCGGGCAGCTTCGATATGAAGTCCGGGATCGCCTTCCTGCTCCACGCCATCGAAGCGCTCCGCTCCTGGTACGGGGATGAGCTCCCTCGGCCGCTGACAGTGCTGCTGGTTTCAGATGAAGAGGTGGGCAGTGAGACATCACGCCATATCATCGAAAGTCTTGCCAGGAAATCTGCGGCGGCGCTGGTGCTTGAGCCCTCATTCGGGCCGAGAGGAGCAGTCAAGACGGCTCGCAAAGGAGTCGGTGAATATGGGTTGCAAGTGAAAGGAACGGCAGCGCACTCGGGACTGGATTTCGAAAAGGGCGAGAGTGCAATCATCGAACTGGCAAAGCAAATCATCGCAGTTTCGCAGCTAACCGATCTAAGACGGGGTATCACCCTGAATGTTGGAACGATTCAGGGTGGAACGCGGTCGAATGTGATCCCGGCCGAGGCAAGGGCCCTGCTCGATGCGCGCGTGGCACGGAGCAAAGACTTTACTGCGCTTGACCGAAAACTCCGCGCGCTCAAGCCGTTCAATCGTAAATGCAAGCTCGAGATCACGGGCGGGATCCAGAGGCCTGCGATGGAACGAAGCCCAGCCGCGGTAGCACTGTTTAAGAAGGCCTCCAAGATAGCGAACCAGCTTGGCTGGAAACTGGAAGAGGCGACCGTGGGTGGCGCCTCGGATGGAAACTTTACCGCGGCGCTCGGGGTCCCCACCTTGGATGGTTTGGGTGCAGTGGGCGAGGGTGCCCATGCCTCCCACGAGTCCATCTTGATCTCCGAACTACCCAGGCGGACGGCGCTCGTGGCCGAACTGATGGTGGCAGTTTAAGGACCGGCCCGAAGAACCCCGAGCGGTGGCGCTACGAACTTGCTTTTGACTCCCTTTCCCTGGTGACCTAGAATTTATAGCAGTGGACCAGCTCGGTAGCTGGTGCTCGAAAGGAGGGTCTATGGGAGAAGGGTTATTCTCGCCGCTGCACATACTGCTGATTGTGGGCATTGCCCTCCTGCTGTTTGGACCCAGCAAATTTGCTGCCCTGGGGAAGGGCCTCGGGGAAGGTATCAGAAATTTCCGCTCGGCCATGAAGGAAGGCGAACAGGGGCCCGATAAGAAAACCTGAGCCTCGGCAAAGCCTAGCTACTCCAGCCTAAGCTCCAAACCCAGGCGTAGACTGTCCCACCTGGCTCGGTGCTTACCCCTAGCCCTTCCTTGAGAAAATCAAGGCGCTAGCGGTCGGCTCACACCCCGATTTTCATGTCCGCGCAGAGCGCTGCTTGACCCTCCCCGTGAGAGATTGAGAACTTCCTTTCCATCTGCTCTGGCGGCTATTGTCCGTACTGTTGAGCAGCCTTGGAGATCGATGGGCCGGCCTTCGCGAGATCTTGCGGATTCATGACTGGACGCAGCGAAATTGTGGCATTAAAGGCAAGAAACCAAGGCTCGGCGATCGCCGGCATCTGCGATGTGTCCTTCATGTCGAACACGATGGAACCGGAACGTTGGCCGGCATCATCGGCAAAAAAATAGGCGGCTTCCGGCTTGAGCTCGGCCAAGATTCGCTCGACCGTACTGCCTAACCCGCATTATTCATGAAAATCTGCGAAAAGCGGAACAGCAGGGAATTTTTTGTGAGTGCCAAACAGGTTTGCGTTAAGGGGTGGAATTCCCGTACACCGCGAATCTGATTCTAAAGTATTTAGCAAA
>JASHSL010000262.1 GCA_030040855.1 Terriglobales bacterium | reverse complement strand
ATGCTCGAACGCTCTGGGTTTGTCCTCACCCATACCTGGCTCGACCAGCGCCACTGGTTCGCGCTTCATCTCGCAGGGGTGCAGCCATTGCGCACCCGATCTTAGTTCTCGCCGTCGCGCTTGCGCTTGCCGGGAAGACCGGCTGGATTTTCGTGGGTGCGCTCACGAAAGCCTCCCTTCAGCCCGGTGGCGAGCAGGACGCTGGACTCACCAAACTTATCGCGCACCCGATCCGCGGCTGAAAAGGCTTGCTCCCAGCGTTGCCGCCGCTGGCCTTCGATCAGATCTCCCTGGCCGCTCCCAGGATCGAATTGCGAAGCTTCGACTCCGAGCAGCCGTACGGCAGTTCCCTTGCGCCAGTGGCGATGAAACAAGGTTCGAACTTGGGCAAAAATCTCGGTATCAAGCTGGGTCGCGTCCGCCAGGGTGTGGGCGCGGGTGATGGTGGTGAAATCCTGATAGCGAAGCTTGAGTTGAAGAGTGCGCGCGCGCAAGCCACCTTCCCGCAACCTACGGCCCACCATCTCAGAAAGTCGCATCAAGGTCGACTCGATGCGCTCGATGTCGGTGGTGTCTTCGGTATAGGTATGCTCGTGGCTGATGGACTTGGCGTCGGCGTCCCGGCCGACGCCACGGTCAAACCAGCCACCCGCGTCCGCGCCGCGAGCCTTGCCGGCGAGCGCCAAACCCCATTTGCCAAAGCGCTCCTCCAGGAAACCATCCGCCAAGCCTGCCAGGTCGCCAACCCGGTGAATCCCGAGAGCGCGCAGGTTTTGTTCCCCTACCTTGCCTACGCCGGGAAGATCCCGCACGTCCAGGGGAGCCAGGAACTTAGCCTCCTGGCCTGGAATCACCCACAGAATTCCGTGCGGCTTGGCTTTGGCCGACGAAACCTTGGCAATAAGACGGGAGATACCGATGCCGATCGAGCAATTCAATTGGGTCTCGGACTTTATTCTCGCGTGAAGCTGGTGTGCCGCGCGAAGCGGTGGCCCGTGCAGGCGCTCCGTGCCCGTCATATCGAGGTAGGCCTCATCGATGGATGCCATCTCGACCAGAGGCGAGAAGGCCAGGAGCACGCGGTAGACCTTTTCCGAGCACTCGCGATAGCGCTGGGGATGGCCATCGAGGAAGATCGCATGGGGACAGAGTTTGGCCGCGGTGCGCAGGGGCATCGCGGAATGGACGCCGTACCGGCGCGCTTGATAGGAGGCGGCGGACACCACGCCCCGTTCCTGGCGCTGCCCGCCGACCACCACCGCTTTGCCCCGGAGGGCGGGATCGAAGAGCTCCTCCACGGATACAAAGAACGCATCCATGTCAACGTGGAAGATGGTTTTCAGCGAGACCATGGGCACAACTCGAATCGCACGGCAATTTTACTCTTCTCTCTTCATTGCGATCTGGTTTGATCCGCCAGCGCAGTCTCGGGACCCTGAGTCCTCATCGTAGGTTTCCGCCGGTTGCGTTAAGTCCTCAATGTCCACTTCGTCCGGCAGGTCGGCTTTAAGAAATTGCTCGGGTACAAGGAGGTTTCTTGGTGAACTACGGCGGTACTCGTTTAACCCCTGGGATCTACTTACACCACTGATCTTGACGTCAGGAATGGGCAAACCTGTCCTCTTGAACCGGAACCACATTCAATCAAGCCCACAAAACCTTCACGTCAAACCCTCCGACTTGACCGCCTCTGCATTTTTAACGATACCGTGGAGCGGGTCTTAACGGTTGTCGATGACAAACTATTTGCTTGCGCGATCCTAGTTTCGCGGCACCGTAGCCCAGTCACTTGCCGTTGGAGGAAAAGCGGCGGATCGTTGATCGCGGCTCCCAGGCTGCCCAAGCGCGGGAAGCGCCAGGTCGGTCGTCCAGTGCGGTGGCGAGTTTCCGGAAACAGGTGCTCCAGCCTTTAGAGGATCCTAGCTCCGGAGGGAGCTGTGTCTCCGAAGGAACCTGTCCTAAACCGCCGTTAAAGCCACCGCGGTTGGCGATTGCGGGGCCTGGGACTGAAGTGCCTTTTCGTAGACCCGGACGTATTCCTTGGCGGAGGCGTTCCAGGAGAAATCTTTGGCCATGCCGTTGCGCATGAGCTTCTGCCAGGACGAAGGATCGCGAAAGGCCCGCAGGGCTTCTTTGATGGTTTCGAGCAAGGCTTCGCCACTGTACTCGCTGAACTTGAAACCGGTTCCTTTTCCGGTACGAGCGTTCCAGGGCTCAATGGTGTCGTCCAGCCCGCCGGTGGCACGGACGATGGGTACGGTTCCGTATCGCAGGCTGTAGATCTGATTCAGGCCGCAAGGTTCGTACTTCGAGGGCATCAGGAACATATCGCTGCCCGCTTCGATCTTGTGCGCCAGAGCGTTGTCGTACGCAATCTTGACGGCAATCTTCTGCGGGAATTGCTTCTGCAAGCGCAAAAACATCTCTTCGTAGGGCTTGTCTCCCGCGCCAAGAGCCACGGTAATCATCTCTTCCCGGGCCAGACGATCCATGATTTGCGAGATCAGATCGAAACCCTTCTGGGCCGCGAATCGCGAGACAATGCCGATCACAGGCAGGCTCAAATCCGGGTTGCTGACGTTGAACGCGGCCAGAAGATCTCGTTTACACTTGGTCTTGCCGCTCAGGTCGTCGGTCGAGTATCGCGCCACCGTAAATTTGTCCCTCTCCGGACTCCATTCTTCGTAGTCCGCGCCGTTCAATATGCCGGTCACCGTGGCCGCCCGATTGCGCAGCACCCCTTCCAAACCGAAGCCGAACTCTGTGGTCTGAATCTCCTGGCTATATTTGCGGCTCACTGTGGTGATGAAATCCGCGTACACCAGTGCGCCTTTCAAGAAATTCACATTGCCAAAAAATTCCATCTTCGAGATGGTGAATAGATCCCAAGGAAGCGTCAGCAGGGGCAAGGTATCGGCCGAGAACAACCCCTGATATCCCATGTTGTGAATCGTGAACACCGTGGCCACATCGCGGAAAGCCGGGTCTTCGGCGTACTGGGTCCGCAGCAGAACTGGAACGAGGCCCGATTGCCAATCGTGACAATGAAAGACTTGCGGCACGCCCAAGATTTTGGATGCTTCGAGCACCGCGCGAGAGAATAGGGCGAACCGCTCGGCGTTATCTGGGTAATCGCCCGTGGAGGTCCCATACAGCCCGTCGCGATCGAAAAATGGCGGGTAATCAACAAAATAGAAGCGCACGCCCGAATGGTTCCCCCCACTCCAGACGGAACAGAAACGGTAGCGATCGTCAAAGGGTACGGTGATGCTAGGAACCACGGTAACCGCATCGGCGAGCTTGGTTTGCCGATAACGGGGGCAATAGACGCTTACTTGGTGACCGGCAGCTGCCAGGGCTCGCGGCAACGCTCCGACAACATCCGCCAAGCCTCCGGTCTTCGAAAACGGCACACATTCTGACGCAGCAAACGCGATATGCATAAATTCCGGCTCCTCGAACCTACTCCGTCAGCCCTGGGCACACGCTATCATGGGATAGCGAACCGAAGACTCCGCCTGAGGGGTCATCTCGGCGGGGATGAGGGTTAGTCTAGCTTCTCCAAAGAAAGAGGGTCAACGTGCCGAAAGTGTCAGCCGCTCGTCCCAAACGTAAGAAGCCGAAACTGGGACAACATTTTCTCGTGGACCGGTCGGCAGCCCTGCGTATTGTCGAAAGCTTGGGAGACCTCTCCCAGAGTACCGTGCTCGAGATCGGCCCCGGACGCGGTGCTCTGACTGCGCTTTTGGCCACACGAGCCCGCCGCCTGATTGCAATTGAAGTCGATCGCGTTCTGGCAGCGCAATTGCGCATGCATTTTTCCCTTGCGCCCAATGTCGAGATCATTGAAGCCGACGTCCTCGCCGTCGATTTTGACACCATCTTTGGCCCCAAGCCGGGAAGCACGCGTCCAGGACTCAGCCCCGAACCGGAGCGCGTGCAAGTGGTCGGCAATCTTCCCTATTTCCTCACTTCGGACATCCTGTTGCGGCTCTTTGCCTACCGCAAGTACTTCGGCACGCTCCTGCTCATGGTACAGAGCGAAGTTGCCGATCGGCTGGCGGCGCAGCCAGGAAAAACTGATTACGGGCTGCTCTCCGCTACGGCGCAGCTCTATGCCCGAGTCCGAAAGCTTTTCGTCCTTCCTCCGGCCGCATTTTCGCCTCCTCCTAAGGTCCATTCTGCCGTGGTCGAGCTGCGGATGGCGTCGCAGCTAGAGAGCCTGCGCGTCCCCGAGAAGGCCTTCCTGAGTTTCTTAAAGCTCTCCTTTGCCCAGAAACGAAAAACCCTGTGGAACAATTTGAAATCCGAATATCAGCCGCAGGGCTTGCGGAATGCCATGCAGCAGGTAGGAATCGAGCCGACATCGCGTGCGGAGGCGGTACCCCTCGACAAAGCGGCAGCTTTATTCCGTACCTTGGGCACCACCCAAAGCCCCTGATTCCCTGTGCCGCGAACACCTGTTGTCCCGACTCCGGGCCCGGGGGTATTTGGTGAATTCTCGGCCGGGCGGGATTACAATTTTATGGGGAGGGTTCTATGGAAGCTCTCCGTCATCCGGCGGTCGCGGGCCGTTTTTATCCCGAGGACCGGGATACCCTCCTGAGCGACCTGCAATCCTTCCTTCGCGCGCGGGAAGCGCCCCGGGCCGCTCTGGCCTGCATGGTGCCGCACGCAGGATATATCTACTCGGGATCGGTTGCCGGTGCGGTTTTCGCCGACCTTGAGATTCCTCGCCGGTGTCTGCTGCTTTGTCCCAACCACACCGGCCGAGGCCGGCCACTCGCCATCATGAGCCATGGAGCCTGGCAAACTCCCCTGGGCACGGTCCCAATCGATTCCCCGTTAGCCGAGACATTGAAGCAGCAGTGCCCTCTGCTCAACGAGGATGCCGAGGCGCACCGCGGCGAACATGCCATCGAAGTGGTACTTCCCTTTCTGCAACAAAGTCGACCCGAGTTCACTTTTGTGCCGATCGCTTTAGGCACCGGTCACCTCGACGCTTTAGAACAACTGGGCGAGGCCGTGGCGGCGGTGGCGAAAACCCAGGAGCAGCCCGTGCTGATCATCGCTTCCAGTGATATGAATCATTATGAGAATGATCAGATCACAAGGGTAAAGGATACCAAGGCGATCGAACGCATTCTGGCGCTTGACCCACGGGGTCTCTATGAGGTCGTCATGAAGGAAAGCATCAGCATGTGCGGTTTTGGCCCGGCGGTGGCGATGCTGACGGCGGCTAAGCGGCTCGGCGCCACCACCGCCAAACTGATCAAGTACGCGACTTCCGGCGACGTCTTCGGCGAACGTGAACTGGTCGTCGGCTACGCCGGAGTCGTGGTCCGCTAACCTGGCCACTTTTTTCCCTATTCCAGCTCTCTACCATACGCGGCAAGCGTTCTTGCGCACCATGGGCTGCCCTTTGTGGCAGCTAAAAGCCTGGGCGAACTCCGGCATGTTGGAGACGACATTATTCACACGGTATTTGTCGAGGGGATGAGGGTTCATGAGCAGGAGAGTCCGCATCATTTCGGGGCGCACGTTGCTGCACCAGATGCCGGCGTAGGCTAGAAAAAATCGCTGCCGGGCGCTTAAGCCGTCCTTCCCTTTGTCATCGAGTGTTTCTCCCTTGGCTTTTAAGTCAGCATCGAGCGCAGACAAGGCCAGATAGATGCCGCCGTTGTCAGCCGTATTTTCACCCTGGGTCAGGCGGCCATCTTGCTGGACTCCGGCCTCTGGCACGAATTCGGTATATTCCTCTGCTATACAATCGCCTCGCTTGTCGTACGCTTGGGCGTCGGCCGAGGTCCACCAGTCACGCAGATTCCCGCTCCCATCGAACTTGCGACCTTGATCGTCAAAGCCGTGTATCGTCTCGTGCCCGATCACAACGCCGGCCGCTCCGTAATTCACGCTGTCATCCCGCGTCGGATCGAAGAAAGGAGGTTGGAGAACTCCCGCCGGGAAATTGATGGTGTTGGTTTGGGCATCCTCATAGGCATTGACGGTCGGAGGCGTCATAGTCCACTCGCTGCGATCGAGTGGCTTGCCAATTTTTTGCAATTGTCGGTGGAATTCAAATGCCGCGGCGCGCCGTACGTTCGCCAAGTGGTTGTCGGGACGTATCTCGAGCGCCGCGTAGTCGCGCCAGCGATCCGGGTAGCCGATCTTATCGACTTGCATGCTCAGCTTAAGGTGAGCCTGTTTCTTGGTTTCTGGACTCATCCAATCACTGGCATCGATATCCGAACTGAGGGCTGCCTCAATGTTCTCGACCATCTGTTTTACGCGCTCTTTGTTGGCAGCGGGAAAGACGCGGGCCACGTAAGCCTGCCCGAGGGCCTGGCCGAGATCGCGATCTTCGGCCTGTATGCACCGTCGCCAAAGAGGTAACATCGCCTTCGCACCGAACAGCGTTTTTCCCACGAATTCGAAGTCCTCCTGGACAAAATCATCGCTCATCTGGGATGCGCTGCCGGAGAGGAGGTGCCACTTCAGATATGACTTCCAGTGATCGAGCGGCTCGTCTTCGATTAAGCGCTCCAAGCTGCGGAAGAATTCGGGCGAGGTAACAATGAACTTGCTGCTCGCCGGTGCGTTCACCCGTTCGAGATAGCGGGCAAAGTCAAAATCGGGCGCCAGCTTTTCCACCTCCGCGAGACCCATCTCGTTGTCCAGGTTCTTCGGGTCCCGCCGCTTGACCACGTCCATGGAGGCCTTGGCCATCGCCGTTTCCATATCGAGTACAGCCTCGGCCGCGCCTTGGGCCTGGACCGCAGGCTCTCCAGAAAGCCCGAGCATCCTCGCCACATGAGCCTTGTACTTGGTCAGGATAGCCAGCGACTCCGCATCCGTCTTGAGGTAAAAATCCCTTCCCGGCAAGCCCATTCCGCCCTGATCGAATTGCGGGATCACGTTGGTGGTGTCGTGAAAGTCCGGTTGCGCTCCAAAACCGAACAGCGCGGCATAGGTTTCAGGATCGCTCGGGTTCCAAGCACCATGGATCGAAAGGTGGAGATCGGCTACAATCTCGGCGATTTCGGCCTTATCACGCATGCGGTCGATGCGGTCCAGGGTGGGACGAAGGGTTTCGAGTGAGGTTTGATTCCTTTGCTTTTCATCCGTGCAGGCGGTCCAATAATCGCCCACTTTCTGCTCGACCGACGTGCGTTCGGCAACGGGTTTGGCCGCAATCTCCACCACGGTTTGGTGCAGTACGGCTTCATTCCATAATTGCAGCTTTCCGAACGCACCCCAAAAGATTTCATCCGGTGGAACCGGATTGTCTTGAACCCAGCGACTGCAGGAGTACTGGTAAAAATCCGTGCAGGGGTCGATGCTCGAATCGACTTTGCTGGCGTCGAAATGGTCGAGCGGGGGAAGGGATGGCTCGGAGCCGTGCTCTTGGGGCGCCGTAGTGGTCTGGGCAAAGCTCGCCAAACAGAGAAGGCAAACCCAAGCGCAGCTCGCGACTACTGATCGCATGGTGATAACCTCTCCTTAATATTTCAAGAATATTTCAAGCTACGAAGATTACCACGTATCGCGACCCTGGAAGGAAGATGAGGCGGCAAATAGTACCAAAAAACAGATCGCTAATGTTTTTGTTTGGAGAAGTGAACAAGGGTGACGCGGGCATCACAGAATCGGCGTGTCGCTCGTCATCGCACCTCGCTCCTCGAGTGTGAAGTAGAGAAGTAGATATGACCGTCGCTGGCGGCAGTGAAACTTCTCAAGAATCCACATTCTCGGAAGATCGGAGTTACCTTGATCAAAAAAGCGTCCGCCGGCCCTTGTGGTCGAGAGTGCGACGTTGCATATTCGAACCGAAAGCATTTCTGAATTGGGGAGTCCCCGGACTGAAAGCTCGGAAGAGCGGGGGGAGCCTTCCTGCGGATGGCTGTTCTCCTACGCTTCCAGAGATCGCGCCAGTTGCTTGAGCGTACTAATCGTGCTTGCTTCATCGGCTATCGAGTGCGGCAAGCGGGTCCCGCCCACCCGAGCCGCAAAGACCTAGGTTCTCCTGACTCCAATGCTAGACAACCTCTCCAACCGCTCCTGCACTTCGGAACCATAGAACGCG
>JASHSL010000261.1 GCA_030040855.1 Terriglobales bacterium | reverse complement strand
AGGTGGGGTGAATCAGAAATACGTACGCTGGGTGCGATTTGACGGCGTCGGTCGCACGTCGCGCAACGGGCTAAATTTTACGGAACGAGGTTTTGGCCCGCGGGCTGCGGTCGGGTGTTCGGACCGCGGCCACACCGCCGTCTCTCAAATCAAGCCCGGAGAAATCGATTGGCGGCAAGTGTTCTCCCAAGATGGAGCTCGCTGGTTTCATACCGGAGGGATCTTTTGTGCGCTCTCGGAAACAACACCGCTCGTGGCACGTGAGGCGATGGAGGCGGCGAAGCACAGCGGCACGGTTGTTTCCTACGATCTGAACTATCGCGAGTCGTTGTGGAAGTCGTTGGCTGGACAAGCCAGGGCCCAGCAGGTCAATCGTGAGCTCGCACCCCTCGTCGATGTGATGATCGGAAACGAGGAAGACTTCACCGCGGCTTTAGGCTTTTCGGTGGCGGGGGCGGACGCCAGCCATTCCCAGCTCGATCGGGCGAGCTTTAAGAACATGATTGAAAAAGTGGCTGCGGAATTTCCGGGATTGGCGGTGGTGGCCATCACCTTGCGACAGGCGACAACTGCCACCCTCAATCACTGGGGCGCACTTTGCCACTACCATGGTCGCTTCTATGAGGCACCGACGCGGGAGAATTTGGAAATATATGACCGGGTGGGTGGGGGGGATTCCTTTGCATCCGGGCTGATCTATGGACTGCTGACGGGACGGGAGCCGCAGTGGGCCGTGGAATGTGGGGCGGCCCACGGGGCGCTTGCCATGAGCACGCCGGGCGACACCAGTATGGTCACCCTGGAAGAGGTATTGCGCACGATGGAGGCGCGCTCGGCGCGCATCGTGCGCTAAGACCGAGCCCCGGGAGGGATGGCATGAGGATCGAGAATGTGATAGCAAGAATCGGCGAGGTTGGGATCGTGCCGGTGGTCCGCGTGGCGACGGTGACAGATGCCATGCGGGCGGTCGAAGCCATTTCTGACGGTGGTATCCCCATCGTGGAAATCACCATGACGGTGCCCAATGCCATCTCTGTGATCCACCAGGTGGCAGGCCGTTTCGGAGGCAGCCTGCTGGTGGGAGCCGGCACCATCACTACCGCCGAGCAAGCCAAGCTGTCCATCGACGCGGGCGCCAAATTCATGGTTAGCCCGGGGCTTTCCATCCCTGTGCTTTCGGTGGCGCAGGCCTGCGGGATTTTGGCCATTCCCGGGGTACTGACTCCGACCGAGCTCATGCACGCGCAAGAGAACGGCGCCAAATTGGTTAAGATTTTCCCTTGCCAAAATGTCGGTGGGCCGAAGTATTTGAGGGCTCTCAAAGCACCTTTTCCCCAGGCTGCTCTGATCCCAACCGGAGGGGTCAACGCCTCGAATGCCGCCGAGTTCATCGCCGCCGGCGCATTTGCGCTGGGGGTGGGAGCGGAGCTGGTCAGCCGGACCGCTTTGCGCGACGGAAATCTAGCCCAGATCACGGAGGCAGCACGGGAGCTCATAGCAGCGGTTCGATCCGCACGAGCGTCGGCTACTGATTGACTCCGCTCGCCAGATAGCCTCCATCCACTGCGAGGAGTGCACCGGTTACAAAGCTGGCGGCATCAGAGGCGAGAAAGATGGCTGCCCCTACGAGCTCCTCGAGTTCGCCGAAGCGCTTCATGGGAGTTCGCATGAGCACTTCCTGCCCGCGGGGCGTGCCTGCCAGAAACTTCTCCGAGAGCGGCGTGCGAAAGAAGCCGGGGGCAATCGCGTTGACGCACACTCCGTGCCGAGCCCATTCGATGGCCAGCGACTTGGTCAGGGAAGCGACGCCGGCTTTACTGGCGCAGTAGGCCGCAACCTCATGCAGGGCAAGAAACGCCCCCATGGATGCAATGTTGATGATTCGGCCGTAACCTCGCCCAATCATGTGTTGACCGAAAACCTGACAGGCCCGCAAGGTGCCGGTTAAATTCGTTTCGAGGATCTGGTTCCAGTCGGATTCGGGAAGGTCGAGCGTGGGTGCGCGCCGGTTCATGCCGGCACAATTGACCAGGATATCGACCTTCCCAAAACCATCGCGTGCAGCTCTCAGCAAATTTTCCAAGGATGGGCGATCGGTCACGTCGCTGGCCACTCGCAGGGAGCGTCGGCCAAGAGATTCGATCTCCTCCGCGGTTGCCGTCACCAGCTCAATCCGCCGGCTACTCGCCACCACATCGGCTCCTGCTTCGGCTAAGCCGCGGGCCAACGTCCTACCAATTCCGGAGGTTCCCCCGAGGATAACGGCGAGCTTGCCGTTCAATTCCAGCTGCCGATAGCCCATAGTTCCTCGAGATCGTTTGGTCAGTTGAGCGTTCGACCGTCGAAGCCCCAATCTGCAGAGTGCCCGGCCCTGCAGGGGAGCGTGCGGATGGGTTCGGTGAGCTGCTCCGCGGCCAGCCTAGATGCGATCATGAAGGCAAGGCGAGCTTTTCCCCTTATTCTCTGATTTCTCCAATCGCCTTGAACATCTCGGCGATTTTGTCGCGAAGCGCATCTGGCGCCGACGCGATACCAACCATGACCTTGCCCTGAGACACTTGCGGATCATAGGGAAGATGATTGCGGAACACAAGCCGGGCGGTTACGAGGAAAACCACAATCGTGGTCAGGATCGCTCCCAGCATGGTGAGCTCGTAGGTGACAATGCCATCGGTCCAGAGCGTTAGAACCGGCATACCTCCTGTACGAATGGCAAGGCCTTTCTGGGTCAGGGAGGTGAGCAGGAAACCACCCATTCCGCCAAGGACCGCACCACAAACCACCAGCCATGGCATCCGAACTTTCTTAAGTTCTGCGAATCGATACCGCTCTAGCGGTTCGGAGGAAATGACGATGATGTCGCTCATCGGCAGACCTGCCGAGAGCAGCGCATTGACCGCTCGTTCGGTCCGATCTGGCTCTGAACACAGTACGAAGATGCCCCTTGCCGAACTCATAACGATTCGTCCATGCTCGTGGATGCAGCGCGCTGGCTGCCTCGCCGTCGTCGGCCGCTCCCATGGAGCGGTGCCCTTCCAACTGCCCGGATGGATCCGCTCGAAACGCGATTCCTCAACGCACTGGTTCTCGCAACCCTGCCTTCAACTCCCAAATGGAGACCACAGGCACGACCTCCGAGAACAAAAGATACAGCAGAGCCATGCCGCAAAACGTCGCCGCGGTAATAGTAATCTCGACCCACGTGGGCCGATAGGTGCCCCAAGCATAGGGGAGAAACTTGTGGGATAAAGAGGGAACAATAATGAGATAGCGTTCGATCCACATCCCGATGACCACTGCGACCGACGCCAGGAAAGTCCCGGCGATGGTGCGTAATTTCTTGATGGCGAGCAGAGGGAAGGGAAGCACAAAGTTGCAACCAACCATCACCCAAAACAAATGACGGTAAGGTCCACGCTGGGTCAACCAGAACACGGCTATTTCCGGTCTCGCATTTCCATACCAGGTGGTCAGTCGCTCCGCGAATAGGAAATAAAACCAGAGAAGGCTCATGACGAGCAGGAGCTTGCCAAGATTATCGAAACACTCCGGGCGCAGATATTCCTCCAAGTGGAGAGAGGACCGGAGGAACACCATGGCAATGATCAAGGCTGCAATTCCGCTGAAGATCGCGCCGGCCACGAAATAGGGGGCGAAGATCGTCGAATGCCACATGGGAACTGGCGTCATGGCGAAGTCCCAAGAGACGATGGTATGCACGGAAACTGCCACCGGGATGATCAAGATCGCCATAATGTGCATGGCCGCTTCCAGCCGATGCCATTGTTTCTGGGTGCCGCGCCAGCCCAAACTCAGCAGGGAGTAAAGCTTGTTCCGCCATCCCGTGACATTGTCGCGTAGGAGGGCGCAGTCAGGAATGAGGGGTAACAGGAGAAAAATCAAGCTGCCAATCAGGTAGGTATTGATGGCAAAGAAATCCCACAATAACGGGGACCGGTAATTCGGCCACAGACCTCTCTGGTTCGGGTAGGGAGCTAGCCAGAACGCAAGCCAGGGTCGGCCGAGATGAATGAGCGGAAACATAGCTCCGATGAGAAGAGCAAATACGGTGATGACCTCGGCACAACGTGTAATCGGCCGTCTCCAGGTTGCATTCGACAGGCGCAGGATTGCCGAGATCAGGGTTCCGGCATGGCTGATTCCGATCCAGAAGACAAAATTCGTGATGTAGAAACCCCAGAATACCGGGCGACGAATTCCGGCGACTCCAATGCCTGTGTACATTTGATACATCCAGGCAGAAAAACCCGCCAGGACCAGGAGCGCCAGGCCCGCGATGACAGGCTTTGCCCGCCGCGAGGGGTCGAGCACGGGGCGCAGCAAGTCGCGTTGGATTTGTTCAGCTGTTTGGGCCATCCCAAGAATCTCGTTGCAAATAGGTAATTTTTGGTTGGGTCCCCAGTTCAGACAACAACTTTGCGCCGCGTGGAGAGCGCGCTAGGCGGGACACTTCACTGTCCGGATCGTTCAGGTCGCCGAACACTAGGGCCTTGGGCGGGCAGGACTGCACACAGGCCGGGACGGGCTCTCCCTCCCGGAGCGCGCGGTTTTCTGCTTTGGCCTGAATTTCTGACGCCTTGATGCGCTGAATACAGAAGGTACACTTTTCCATCACGCCAATCTGACGGACCGAAACCTCAGGGTTCAACTGCAAGTGCAGGGGCTTGTCCCAGACGGGATTGAAGAAGTTGAAGGTGCGAACCGTGTACGGACAAGCGTTGGCGCAATACCGGGTTCCAATGCAGCGGTTGTAGACTTGGCCGTTCAATCCTTCCGACGTGTGATAGCTGGCATAGGTCGGACACACCGGTTCGCAAGGCGCATTGTCACATTGCTGGCAGAGTACGGGCCGAAACCTCACCCGCGGGTTGGGAAATTCACCCTCATAGTAGCGCTCAATTCGAATCCAGTGCATCGTCCGGCTCTTTTGTGCGGCTTCTTCGCCAACGGTCGGAACGTTATTCTCGGCCTGACATGCGATCACGCAGGCGCCGCACCCGGTACAGCGATCGAGATCGACGGCCATTCCCCAACAATGAGACATACAGTCTGCTCGCTAACGGAGTTCCAGTTCTTTTTCTTGCTCGTACAAAGCTCCCGAGGCAAGAGACAAACGACCCTTCCTGCCCGTCCTCGAGAGGCTCACCCGGGTAGCCGCCCAGGCGAGTGAGCCCACCTGCTCGACTTGTAGGGGGGCCACTACGCTCATGGGATTTGCTCCCCGCTGGGCGGCATAACGGCCGAACTGCGCATGCCCTTGGCCCATCGGCATGGCCACCACGTCAAATGCAATGGCTGGATTGAGGACGGCGGGAGTCTCCAAACTGCCGTGCCGGGACCGAACCTGGATGAGGTCGCCCTGCTGGATCTGCAATTTTTCGGCTGTCTTGGGATTCAACTCCAGCCAGGAGCCCCACATCACGGTGGAAAGTGCGTCGGGCAACTCTTGCATCCAAGGTAAATGCGCGAGCGAGCCGTCCAGAAAAGCCTCCGCCACATATGGCTGAAAGTAAAAAGGAAATTCCTGTTCGCTTCCGTCAAACCTAGGGGGTACGAACTCCGGGGCCTGGAATTCGAGTGCAGGCGACTCGGGGGAGTGGATTTGACATTGGCCGTCCCACCAGCCCCCTTGTTCCAACATCCTTCCCCAGAACTTTTCGAATCCATCCGTCGGATGACATCGTTCGGCTCGCGCCAGCTCCCGGTAAGAAGCTTGCAACATTTCTTCAAACGTCTTCCACGGCAGAGCCTCGCTTACGCTTCCGCCGAGACTGTGGGCGATCTCGAGCAGCACATCGGGCATGGCACGCGTGTTATGCAAGGGGCGCATTGCCGGTGCGGCCAGAGTAAAGACGGCCTCGGACGTGCCTGACTCCGGCACATCGTCGAGCCAGGATTCCAGGGGTGAGTGATCGGGAAGAATCAGATCGGCAAGAACACTGGTTTCATCCATGAAGCGACCGAAGCTGACGATGAAAGGGGTGCGCTTCATTTTCTGCGACACTTGCCAGCTCGGGGGCATGGCGAACACTGGGTTGGTGTTGTCCAAGAACAAGACCTCGGCATTCTCCAAACCTCCCGACAGCACCTGCGCAACGAAATCAACGCTCTGGTTTGCACTCGACGCCTCCTTGACGGTGGACGCGCCGGGAGCAAAAAACATTCCTCCGGGCGAACCAATGCTCCCTAACACCATATTGAGGAGGTTTACCGCAAGTGCATTGAACAACCCATTCGTCTGCGCCAGCGGCGTGCCGCCAATCACAGCGATGGAGGGTGGATGGGCGGCCATTTCCCGTGCCAATCGCTCGATGCGGTTTGCTGAGATTCCAGTTCTGGTTGCGATTTGCGTTGGCGAGTAGGTCTCGTCTTTTAGCTTTTCTTCCACCTCGCGGCTTGAGTTTATCTCGGTTGGGTTGCTGCGAAGTCCTTCCTTGACGATGACGTGCGCCAACCCCAAGGCCAACAAGCCTTCGCTTCCGGGCGACGAAGGCACCCACTCGTCGGCATTCGCCCCGGTTTGCGACATTCGCTGTTCGACCTGCACGAATTTTCCTCGATTGCCGGGACGGCCGCGCCGCATCTCTCCGTAGCCAATCGACTGAGCGACGGGCGAGTTCCAGGTGCCCAAGAAATCCGCACCAAACGAGATGACGTAGTTGGCACGCTCCAAATCGAAGGAAGGCATCGCGGCGCGCCCAAAAGCGAGTACATTAGCTCGACGCAAAACCGGCTCGTCCAGAGGAGCAAACTGCACCGCAGCTGGTGCGCCCAGGCTTGCCAGGAACTGGTTGATCAACTCGCGGCGGTGTCCTCGCATCTCGCCCGTAACGAAGCGGATCGAATCCGCTTGCTGCTGGGAACGCAGCTCTGCCAGCTTGGTGACAACTTCGCTCAGGGCTTCTGGCCAACCGATTTCTTGAAAATCACCAGACCCGCGCGAAGAGGACCGTTTCAGGGGGCCCGATACTCGATCCGGATGATACGTAACCTGCAGCCCGGCTTGACCGCGCGCACAAAGTTTTCCGCGGTTGACGGGGTGCCGGGCATTACCCTCCAGCTTCTTGGCCAACCCCATTTTGAGGATGCCGCGTTGTCCGTTTCGGACCACTTCGGCCTCACCATCCATGATTCGGACCGTAACGCCACACCCCGCCGGGCACAGCGTGCATAAGCTTGGTTTCCAGGTAGCGACACCGGGTACGAAATCCTCTTCCGGAACAAAGCGGACCAGCTGCTGCACGGGCTTCTCACACGCGGTCAGCGTCGCGGTTGCGCCGGTCAAGACGCCGAACTTTAGAAAATCTCGACGTTCCATTTTGTCGTCAAGGCCGCCTTCGGTCAAAAGTGGCAGGTGACACAGTCTGTCGAAGCCTGTTGAGCGCGGTGGCACCCAAGGCAAAAACCCATGTTGATCTGGACTGCCCGTACGGCCACAGTCATATTGGTTACGTCTCCGTGACAGCGGGAGCAATCCACCCCGGCACGGATATGAGGAGCGTGATTAAATTTCACATGGGCCGACGGAGAGAAGCCGTAAACACGCTGCCAAGGCACATCGAGGCCCGAGTTGAAATACCCTGCCACCTTCTTCACTTCCGCACGATCGCTGGCCAGAAACTCGTGGCATCTCATGCACAGCTTATCGCTGGGGATGCCGGCGACCGGCCCTTTGCTGACACCGGTATGACAGACCATGCAGGCGATCCCGTTCGCTATATGCTTGTTATGCGGAAATGCGATCGGCTGTATCGGCGTGGCGCGCCACCCCAAAAATTCTTTTACCGCGTTCGCAACCGTAGGGTGGGCGGGGGTGAAGAACGGTTCGCTTCCGGGCGAGCTGTCATTTGCTGATCTTGAGCGTGCGCACGAACACAAAAGGAATGTGGCAACCGAGACAAGACTGAATGCCAGCGCTCCCAATCGGTGTTGGAGCATGCACCTTGAGCCTTACTTACCCGTCCCGGGAGGGGAGCCGCCAGCTTCGATGCTGGCGATTTTGATCTTATTTTTCTGGAGGGTTCCCTGGATACGAACCTGTTTTCCGGCAAACGGTTCCGCCTTGTCCGGGTTGTCGAGCTTGTACACCACATCTTTTTTGCTATCGTAGAGCACATAGTGAGCACCGAGTTCCACGCACTTTTTGGTGCAAGTGACGGGATCGTTGCTCATGCTTTTCATTTGCTCCATCATCGATTGGTGGGACTTGTCCTTGGCACAGAGGTCATCCATGATCTCGCCAGAGAAGGTTTGAAGTTGTTGCGCCTGGCTGGGTTGCGCCAGCCCAAGGCAACAAGCGATAAGCAGGGAGAAAAGACTGGTGTTCAGAGCTTTCACGGACATTCAATCATTCCTTTCTGTTTCCGGTTTCTTCGCCTCTCATCGCCAGGCGATTCCCGCAGTGTTTGAGTAAGATGCAGAAGCACCGAACCACCTAGGCAATACGCACTCGGCTTCGGCAATGAAAAATCCTATACAAATCCGCCACGGCCACAAGTCACAAGAGTGTCAATTACTTGTAAAATCTCTTGGTTCCCTGATTCTCGCATCGATTCCCAGACTCAAGTTAGCTCACGCGAGGGCAAGTTCGGCGCTTCAGCTCGCCGAGTGACCAGAGTTCGACCGGCAGAAGGTCGGCGGGAGCACAATCGCACAAATCGGCGGGACTGGCTATTCGCCGGACACGGCGGGAGCGAACAGCGGCGTATCGAGAAGCAAGCCCCCAACTTCTCGATCTTGCTTCTCCAAGAGTGCGGCTTCCGTCAGAGTCCGTGAGGCTCGGGAAGGTCAAAAGATCTGCCGGCTGAGGTCGAAGCCGACAAACATCGCAGACGGCTTGTCTGCACCAGGACGCATAACGAATGTGGCATTGGTACCACTGCGTTGCGAAGTGGTCGTACCCGGGCTGTTGGTAAATCCAAACGTGAACGCGTGCCTCCAGATCTTCTTCTTGATACCGAAGGCAAACGCCGACCTGTGAATTCCTAGCTCCGTTCCGTTTGCCAAGGTCGGGTCGGCCTCGGCAACCAATGCCACCGTGGGACGTACGTCGACGGCGGCGGCCAGTCCCAGTGCAAAGACGTTTGCGCAGGGACGGACGTTCAAACTGGTGCTGATCCCCACGGCGTAGGTGTAATAACAGTGCTGGATCGGCATGGAATCTTGCAGTTGCTGGCCCTGATTCGGCAGCAACGGTCTGTCTCGGATCGACAACGTGGGAACAGCGTAGAGCTGGGCGCGGTGGCTCAGACTGCGGGAGACGATCAACTCGAGATTCTCGCTGAAATTGGCGGCGAAATTGTTTTGTCCATCGATCGAGATTCGCACCGCCGCATTGAGCGGATTACCGTCATTTTCATCGAGAAAGTTATACGCGATGCCCAATTCAAGGGGCCGCCCGATATAGCTGGGTGAGCGGTAGGCGTTCACTGACAGCCTCGAGGTAACCCCGTAACGCAAGCCAAAGGACGAAACGGAGAAGTCATCGAGACCAAGTAATGTGTCGCCGCGGCCGGTTCCCGTAAACGCTGCTTCAAACGGAAACCTGTGGGTAAAATCCAGGTAGAACCCATGGCGGTCAATCCGGCGCCCCGTGGGAAGCGTATAGACCAAATCATCCCCCGGCTTATAGATTTTGGAAGGAGTCTTACTCGTCTCAGCAGAAGGAGTGCCTTGCGATTGTGGGACAGAACTATCCCCACCCTTTGGATCAAGACTGCTTGCCGATTCCGGAGTCTGCTGGGCTTGAGCGGCAGGGAGACTCCCGGGGTCGGGAGCGGGGGCAGCGGTCGACGCCCCCGAATTTACCTCTCGAATGGTACGGTTTGCCGCATCAACCAGATAATGCTTCCCGCCTCGCTCGATCATGATGGCCGAACTCGAACCGCTCACGAACGCAATCCCTAGGTCGCTGGCTGCAACCGTACCAGAGGCAACAGACTTGGAGTCTGCGCGGGCAGGAGAGGGCGAAAGCCAAGCTTGCGCCAAGGCAAGTCTGTTGAGACTAAAGATAACAATCGGAAGTACCAGAAGTGCCTGCTTTTTTGTAAGGTTAGGATACATGGTTCACTCTTCTTTACTGGATTTGGTTGTACACGATCCGAAAGAACTGCGACTTCCGCATTCTTGCGGATCAGCGTTGTGTTTTACCAGGATTTCACCTTTTATCATCTGAATTATCATCTGAAGCACCATCCATCACGAACCACTCAGGCGTGCTCTGTGATCCCCGTCGGCTGCTTGTTTCTCAACCGACACGCCGCCAATGCTCCCAATCCTCCCCCATCCCGCGCACCGAGGCCAAGCGATTCCCTGGAAAATGTGCTTTTCGGCGAGCCTTTTGACCCAAGGCAACTTGGTTTGTAGACGGGATTGACTCCAGACGAATTCTGGAGTGCTGTCCCGTGATCCTGGATACGGCGCAAACAGCTCGGTTGTGTGCTCGAAAGTGTCCCGATCATTTGTCTCGAGGCGTATTGTGCGGGCCATGATGGGTAGTGAAGTGGCGTATGGAATCTTGATCAGACGAGGCAGAGGGTCCGGTCGCATCGTCTTCCCCTGTGTGTTCCTGGAGACAAGCGTCGCAGGAGTTGCGGGGTCGTTGTGTCGCTTTTTCTTGGCGCGGGTTTGCCTGCGATTTTGGGCTGTCAAGCGCGCCGCAGGCCGCCCCGCGAATCGTTAGAACTTTCAAAGTGACGCATCAATTGACGCGCGATTGGTGGCCCGTCGTAGCGAAGACGCCAGCTCGGTAGCTCCACGAGTCTTTCGATGATCTTGGCTTGCCTTCGAACTACCTCGGGAAGTTCGGCAATTAAGTCTTGCCCAGTCGTAAGGCGGCCTCACGACGGGTTACTCGACTCAGGCGGAAGCCCGAAACGCTCGACCTATCAAGAAAACCATCCGCGGGTGACGGGCACGGGCCCGTTTGATTCCCAGCTCCTTTTGTGGCTCAAGGCGCAGCTCGGCTTGGCTGTTTGCTATCGCTAGCTTTGGCGCGAGGATTTCAGATTTTTGTCCGCGATAGAACGTTCTGCTCGCTCCATGGCGGCCGGTTGCGTGGGGATCTTTGGCGCTGCTCAAATTACGGGCTGACGCCAGAACTTAGTTCGAGGAACTTGAAAACCAGAACGAATTTCCAGAGCCGCAGCGACCCGCCAACAGCAGGCCATTCTCACCGCTTGAAACGCAGGCGCTGTGGATCTCCGTCAAGCCGAGCGAACCACCCAAAAGCGCCAGAATCGGAAAAATCACCGTCTTCCAATCCTCGCAGTTCGCACCCATTGGTTTCGAGAATCGGCCGGCCACGCGTCGCCCACTAGCGAGACAAGATGCTCCAGCCCTCGGACATAAGGTTTAGGCCACTGTCGGCGCGGAGATTCTTCCGAATCCAGCCACAATCGCGCGCGCAATCTCACACCCGCTCGCGGCTTCGGAAGGCTTCACGTGCGGCTTTGAGAATGGACCGGGAGTTGGTCCAGATCTCCCAAGGTAGACCACAAGCGAGAAAGAACTGGTGAAATGGCGTCGGTGCCTCTTTCTTAAGGAAGTCGCTCACCATCGTGCCTGGCCTACGATTGTTCATGAAAAGAGAATGAACCCGAATTCAGCCATACGCAATTGGCGATCCCCCCAAGGTTGTTCGTCCCGCTTGGTTGGCCGGTTGCGCCCTTGGAACAAATTGTCCTCGGTAAACTTATAAGTAACGGTAAGCAGTGTCAGAGGCAGTGCAGTCGTCGAGTTGCCGAGACTCAATCGGAGTTGTAGGTCAGCGATCCCGCCACGATGCAACTTGGAATGAAAGGAAATGCCGCTTTGCGGTATCTGCGGTCGGACTCGCCTGCTGGCTCGTCACGCATAACCTACCGACCAAAAAGGATTAATTTCTGCGGGCTCGCCTGCTTTTCCCGCACGAGTCGAGCCGGGAAAACGCCATCATGAGTTATAGCTTCGCCATCTCACTTACGTAAGCTGTTTCCGATAACCCACTTATTATCAGTTAGTTGCAGTTTACCGCTTTCGCCAATACTCGGTAGAACGGGATTGGGCATCCCGACATTTACATGCAGAGGCGCGAGGAATTCCTTCCTCGAAGTTTCCACTACCTGGGAGCGTATGTCAATAAAACCCCGGTTGCGCCTCGACCACAAGGCCTCGTATCTCGAAGTGGCCGGGACCCAGATAACCTCGGTTGCCTTCGCGACGCTAGGCGCCGATAATCAAGCCGTCCGGTTTCGTTCGTTTCACTAATTTCGCAATCTCCTTAGACGTGCCCGATTTGGTCCCGGCACTGTGGATTTTCCCAGCCTCGATTTGACTCTCCCAGCTAGGACAGAAATGTCAGGACACAAATAGTTGGTCTGGCAAGTACGAAGTCACGGACCACTTTGCGGCCGTCAGGGCTCGACCACCACGATGCTCCGAGCGACGTCAGATTCGCCGCACGAGACGTTGATCTGTTGCACGTGTGTTGCGGATGAGCAGCAGCACTAACACCATGCCGAGGAAGGGAATCAGGCCGGCGGCGATCATAATGGGATCGAAGGCATGGGTGGTTTTTGCTTGGCGTACATCCGAAAGATAGCCGATCAATTTGAACGCGATAATCGTTCCGAGGCCAGCTCCTGTTCCACTGAGTCCGCTGACCGAGGCTACCGATGCACTGTAATAAAGGTCAGACGGTAAGACATTGGCGATGGTGCTGAAAGCCGCGTACGCAAAGGTCGCGAGCGCGAATAGCGAAGTAATAAGGTATAAATCTGTGGTGAGAATGGTCGGGATCAACAGGGTAACCCCGAAGCCACCGAATATTACCAGGGCTTTTCGCGCCCTTCCGAGAGGCCAGCCACGCTTGATGAGGTATCCCGACATGCCGCCCCCAAAGAAGTTCCCGAGATCGGCAGCCAGAAAGGGAATCCACACCGCGATCAGACCGCTTCGGAGCTCGATGCCCTTCGCAATTAGATAGATGGGAAACCAGTCCGTGACAAAAAACCAGACGGGATCGGTAAAAGTTTTGGCGATGATCACTCCCCAAGTTTGCGGGAGCCTCAGGAGATCGCGCCAACGCGGGCACGAGTTGCGCGGCGCCAGTGTACTAGAGTCGCTCTTGTCGGCGGCAATCTCTTCGAGTTCGCGTCGGCCGATATGCGGGTGCACTTCCGGCGGGTAATATAGCCAGCGCCAGGCGATCAGCCAGAGAAACCCGAGGGCACCCGGTATCATGAATGCGGGGCGCCAGCCCCAGCGAAAATAGATGGGCAGGATGAGGAAAGGTGCAACGGCGCCTCCGATGGAGGACCCGCTGTCAAACAGAGCAGTCGCCAGACCACGTTCCGATTTGGGGAACCACTCGGCGACCACTTTCGTAGCCGCCGGCCAGTTAGCCGATTCCCCTGCTCCCAACAAGAAACGAAATCCGGCAAAGCCAACCACTCCCCGTGCCAGCGCCGTGGAAATCGAGACGAGGGAATACCAGGCCACGCTGAGGGTCAATCCTCGCCGGGTGCCGATCCGATCCAGGAGCCTGCCGAACACGGTTTGGCCAATCGAGTAAGCAACACGAAAGGCGATGACAATGTTGGCATAGTCGCTGTTGGTCCAGCGGTATTGGGATTTCAAGTAGGGGGCAAGGAGCGAGAGGGTCTGCCGATCGATGTAGTTAATGACGGTTGAGGCAAACAACAGGCCGCAAATCCACCAGCGCAAGGCGGGAATCGAGTGCGTGGAAGTCAGTTTCCCGGTGGTCGCCATCGTGCGCGTCGCAGCGGTTATCGGCTGAGCATCACTGGCGTATCGTCCTCGAGGACACCTTGCCGAGCCTGACTTAACAGGGAAGCCGAGTTCTTGTCCAAATAGGCCGTCGCATGGGGGTGGGTGCGCAGGATCGAAGCCGGCATATTCGGGCCAATCTCGCTTTCCAAACAGGCCTTTACCGCGGCCGCCTTTCTGCTGTCAGGCACGACGACCAGGATTTCCTTAGCCTTCAGAATCTGGCGGACTGACATCGAAATCGCTTGCTCGGGTACTTCCGAGATGCTGCGAAACCATGCCTCGCCAACCTGCTGACGTCGGCTGGTTTCATCCAGAGTCACGATGATGTACGGTTCCTCGGTCGCAAAGTCTGCCGGAGGGTCATTGAATGCGATATGGCCGTTCTCGCCGATCCCAAGGAAAGCAACATCAATGGGTGCAGACGAGATCTTTCGCCCAACCTGACGCACGACATCAGAGGGATTGGCCGCGTCGCCGTCGAGTAGGTGATATTTGGTTATTCCGGTTTTCCGAATCAATTGCTCGAGCAGCATCCTACGAAAGCTGCCGGGATGGGTGATCGGCAGACCAATGTACTCGTCGAGATGGAATACTTCTACGTTTGCCCAATCAATGTCCGGCGTCTTTGTCAGGGCATCCAAGAATTCCAACTGCGAGGCGGCGGTCGCTGCGATGATGCGTGCCCGACCACCGTCCCTGATGGCCTTGCGAATCGCCGCGGCGGCGTCTTCGGCGGCCGCCTTGCCGAGAGCAACCTTATCTTTGAATATCTTCACCAGCATGAGCCAGCGTCTCCTCGGAAGCCGCTCCGTTTCGAAGTCGAATTATACAAAGTCGCCGGCAGGAGCGAGGTGAATCAAGGACCAAGTTTCACATAGTGAAAACAGACAGATGCCGTGACATTTTCGAACACCGGTCCGGACACATCTGTCTTGCCGTTGTCCCTTGGGAATGCATGCGAAGGCGGCGTAAAATCAGCGGAGAGCGGCGGACCAGGGGACTGCGGTGAATAGGGCGGGGGGATTTTCCGAGCAAGAGAGGTTCTTAGCTGAATTGGGGCGAAGCTGCTATGCCCGGGGATGGACTCTGGGGACCAGCGGCAACTTCAGCGCAGTTGTAAGTCGCGAACCGTTAGTCCTGACCATCACGGCTACGGGCTTGGACAAGGGCAGTCTCTTGCCCGATCACTTCGTGCGCGTGGACGCGAACGGCAAATTGTTGGAGGGAGGGGGCCGGCCTTCGGCCGAGACCGCACTCCATTTGGTGGTTGCTGAGGTGCGGCAAGCGGGCGCGATCTTGCATACGCATTCCGTCTGGAGCACCATAGTTTCTGAGCTTAGCGCTCCCCAAGACGGCCTCTGGATCGAAGGCTATGAGATGCTCAAGGGTTTGGAAGGAGTCGGGTCGCACATTCATCGCGAATGGCTGCCTATCATAGAAAACGACCAGGACATGAGCAGACTGGCCGGGGCCATCGCGACAAGGCTGACGGAATACCCAGAGGCTCATGGCTTCCTGTTGCGCGGGCACGGGCTTTACACCTGGGGCGAGACCCTGGAACAGGCGAAACGACATCTTGAGATCTTGGAGTTTGTGCTGGAAGTGATTGGACGAACTCGCTCGATCGCAAGCTCATCCGCCGGATGAGAGCAGGCTGGAGAAGAGTTATGGCGGTGGTAAGAATTCCGGAAGAAAATCGAACGTTGCGTGAGGTGGCCCAGATCACGGCACACCTCGCGAGCATTGGAATCGACTACGAACGTTGGGAACCGAAAGTGTCCCTGGAGCCAGGGGCTTCGCCCGAACAGATTCTGGCCAGCTATGAGGAGCCAATCGAAAAGCTCAAACAGCGCGGCGGCTATGTTACCGCGGACGTGATCGATGTGAGTCCCGGGACACCCAATCTGGAAGCCATGCTGGCGAAATTCGGTCGTGAGCATTGGCACGATGAAGATGAGGTGCGGTTTATCCTCGACGGCCGTGGTTTATTTCACGTTCACCCGCGCCCAGGCCCGCTGACGGCGATTGAAGTGGAAGCTGGCGACCTGATTCGCGTACCCCGCGGAACTTGGCATTGGTTTGATCTTTGCGGGGAGCGGAGAATTCGAGCCATTCGCTTGTTTCAAGACCCGGCAGGCTGGACACCGCGTTATACCGACAGCGGTCTCGATCGCAACTACCAGCCGGTATGCATGGGATCTGCTTATTTTCCACCCCATTCTACCGTGGCTCGGTCGTGACCTCGGCGTTGAGCGCGCCGGTTCGTGCCATCCTACTGGATATCGAAGGCACGACTACACCCCTCGATTTCGTGTACCAGGTCCTCTTCCCGTATGCCCGGTCGCATGCGCAAGAGTTCGTGGTGCGCCATGGCGCATCACCAGATGTCCGGGAGGACTTGAACGCACTACGTGAAGAAAACCTCGAGGACGCTCGGCGCGGGCTTGCCCCGCCTGCTTTGCAGAATGACGAAGCGGCCGAATCGCTGGTGGCCTATGTTCAATGGCTGATCGACCATGATCGCAAGTCGACACCCTTGAAATCACTCGAAGGCAAAATTTGGGAGGAGGGATACAAAAGCGGAGAGCTGCGCAGCCAGGTCTTCGAGGACGTGCCGCCTGCGCTCGAGCGATGGCGGGAACTTCAGCAAACCGTCAGTATTTTTTCTTCCGGCAGTGTGTTAGCACAGAAGCTGCTGTTTGGGCACAGCACGGCCGGTGACCTGACTCCGTATCTCTCGTCCTATTTCGACACCACCGCAGGCAGCAAAATAGATCCTGGCAGTTACGAGAGGATTGCCAGCGCCTTGCAGAGTTCGACACCCGAGGTGGTTTTCATTTCCGACATGACCAGCGAGCTCGATGCTGCAAAAGCGGCTGGGCTTCAGACCTTGCTCTGCCTGCGTCCCGGAAATCGCCCACAACCGGTCAGCAACCACCCGTGGATCCGATCGTTTGCCGAGGTCTGCTGGGAGACGTGAACCGGAGTGAAAGTGGATCGATGCGAGTTGCCGGCTGGGTGGGGAGCCGGCGGGGCTTTCAACCCAAAACACTAGGGAGGAGGCTATTTGGCTCCTTTGGTCCCGGTGCGACGCAGAACTTCGACGGGAGCGCTGTCATGATCTTCCAAGAACTCTTCCTTCGATTTTCCTTCGGTTAAGGGTAGTTTTTCCAGTAGCCTCACGCAGCGATTCCAACGCAGCAGAGCATCGTCATTGTTCGGCGGACGATTTTTCTCTGCCTCCTCAAAGCAGTGCATGGCTTCGACCAGCGAGCTCACCAGGATTTCTCTCGGAAACCCCGCTCGCATATGTGCCTTGGCCCTTCGCTCAAAGAGAATGCCCCTGTAGTAGTGGCGCTCGTAGGTGTCGCCGAGGCCTTGGAAAATCTTCTCCACTTCTGCGTAGCGGTCAGATGCTTGCCCCCTAAATTGGTCTGTAATAGCAAGACCAAGAAGGCGCGCCGCCAGCTGGTTCCCCGGGTCAGCGGCCAGGACGTCGTGGCATATCGATTCCGCCTCTTCCGGCTCGTTCAGGTAGCGATACAACTCAGCCTTGGAAATCGCTTCCGAGATCCCCTCTCGCGAGATGGTCTTCAATTGAAATTCCATGCCATTCTCCGCTTCAACATCCTCTTCCCGCCAACGTCCAGAGCAGGACTTGGCCACGGCGGTGCCTAAGCCAGGCTCTGCGCCAGCAGAACCTGAACCTCACTTCGTTCAGATGTTTGAACCGCACATCGTCGCTGGGCGTATAGCGAAAGCAATGTGTCCTAATGGAACCCGCGATCGCTGCCGCGGAGGTGTGCGACGAGGCCTCCATGGTGTTCCGGCCCCAACCCCATCGAGGGCAGCGGCTCGCACCGGCGCGAAGTGCCGCTCATTTTCCCCTGAACGGGTGTCGCGACGCAAATGGAATTTGGGCGGCTACGGGTTTCGTCAGGACCATCAAGACAGCCTGCCGCGTCGCCGAATCTCGCGTTGCTGCAAGCAAACCGGCAAGCCCGTTGTGCCACCGCCATCTTCGGCCCGTCAGACTCGATGCATTCCTTCGGTTTCCTCGAGCCCTTGCACGCAATTCCTGCCATTCTGCTTGGCTCGATAAAGAGCAACATCGGCTTGCTGCAGGAGATCTTCCATAGTATCGAAGCCGGAGTGAGTCACGGTAATTCCCATGCTCATCGTCACCGGAATCTTGGCCAGCGGCGTCAGAATGACGTCGCGCGATACCAGGAACCTTATTTCGTCGGCGCGTCGAATGGCAGTGACCAGATTGCAATTGGGCAAGATGAGCAAGAACTCTTCTCCTCCGTAGCGGCCTACGACATCGTAAGGTCTAAGCTCGGATTTCAGCCTGCGTGCGATTTCCTTCAGCACCTCGTCTCCAGCGGCGTGTCCTAAGCTATCATTGATTTGCTTAAAGTGGTCCACATCGGCCAGAATTATGGCTGCCGGCTTGCCGTCCCGTTTGCTGCGCGACAGTTCACGCTTTAAGGCTGCCAGGATTTCTGCGCGATTCAAGATCTGAGTCAAAAAATCATGAGTCGCGGCGAACCTTAGCGATTGCTGAAGGTCGATGATTCTCTTTCCGGCTAAGACTCGTGCTCTCAATTCTGAGGGATCGACGGGTTTGGACAGGTAATCATCTGCGCCGGCGGCCATCGCGGTCAGCAGGTCCTGTTTTTTATCTTTGGCGGTGAGCATGACCGCATAGATATAAGTGCCATTGCTCCCGAGCGTCCTTATTCTTCTGCAAAGCTCGATGCCGTCGATTCCCGGAAGTACCCAGTCGAGCAAGACCAACCGCGGCCCGTCCGGGCGTTGCAGCAGATCCCACGCCGCCGTGCCGCTCTCCACCGTGATAAACTCCAGTCCCCATTCGTTCAGATAAGTGCCAATCATGCGCGCATCGATGGGCGAATCCTCGACCAGCAATATGCTCACAATTCCATCTCCAGGGGACGGTGCTCGGAACTCAGCAACTCCGAGACGACTGATGATTCCTCGCTGTACGTCTAGAACTGTGCCACCGCGTGGTTCACGACCCGCACATAACCTCTTCCTTCTAGCCTTCGACACAGCCAGCGGATAAGTGCTGCGGCAAGAATGGAAGCAGAGCAGACACGCTTGCGGTAAGATTCATGAATCGAGGCAGCATCTCAATGAGTATTCTTCCCGGTATCGCTCCGGGAGTACGCTCGGCGCCTTAGCATCCAGATTGCACGATCTAGAATCCCTGCACAAGGCCGAGTGGGCGCGCGCGGCCTAACCAAAGTAACCAGGCCCGTGTGACCTCGAGCCCAATCGCTCCCCGGCCAGGCCCCGGAGGTACCTGTCTCGGCGGAATTGAACAGCACCAAAATCCGCCCTCTCCGTAGCGACCCAGGCATCGACCAGTTTCCGGCATCCGGGGAGAGTTCATTTCACTGGCACGACATGAACGCCCGCATGCGCGGACGATCCCTCGTTTGCCTGCAGTCGGAAACCGGGGGACGGATGTCCTTGGGAGAATCGGCCGCGGGACCTCGCTACCCTGGCTGTCGCACTGGGTCGGTCAGCATACGTTGTTGCCTGCGGATGGCCGAAAAGTGCATTGGGACCGGACGGACACTCGATCAAAAATGACGGCTTTCTCATCCCGCGCTGCGGTATCCTGACGGAGTCACTTAGATTCTCGAAGACAAAGCGCTCATACCCATCTAAGGAATCGGTTCGTAAGCCGGCAGATCGGAACCTCTGGAGAGGAGGCTTTCCCTTGGACTTTCGCGATCTTTCATTTCCCGGTGCTCCTTCGATAAAAACGCCGCCCCCAGGGCCAAAGTCACAGCAATACCTCGCGTACCAGTCCGCGCACGAGGGTTCAACCGTCTCCTATTCCAAAGGGATGCCAATGGCGATTCGGCGTGCCAAGGGATCAACCGTAGAGGATGTCGACGGAAACTTATACGTCGATTTCTTCGGCGGGGCGGGAGTCATGAATGTGGGACACTCCAACCCAACGGTGGTACAGGCGGTAATGAAGCAGATCGGTGAATTGACGCACGCCTTGGATTTTCCCACTCCAAGTCGCAAGCTCCTGATCGAGACGCTGTCGGCACTGCTTCCCAAACAGCTGAGCCGCCTTTCCTTCGGAGGGCCCACTGGTTCCGACGCTGTGGAGTCCGCGGTCAAGCTGGCTAAGTACAACACCAAACGACAGACCATCGTCGCATTCGAAGGTTCGTATCATGGCATGACCACCGGGGCCCTATCCCTCACCAGCGGTCGTCATTTTCGAGAACCTTTTCTTCCGCTCGCGCCCGAGGTTCACTTCGTTCCCTATGCGTATTGCTATCGCTGTCCGTTTAACAAGACTCCTGATAAGTGCGATCTGGAGTGTGCGCAATACCTGGATCATGTGCTAGAAGATCCCCACTCTGGCGTAGGCAAGCCGGCGGCGATCATCGTCGAGCCGATTCAGGGAGAGGGCGGTTCGATTGTTCCACCCGCACAGTTCCTCCCCAAGGTTCGACAAATCTGTGACAGACATGAAGTCGTCATGATTGCAGACGAGGTTCAAGCAGGGTTCGGCCGCACGGGAAAGATGTTCGCTTTCGAGCATACCGACACGATTCCCGACGTCGTCACCATGAGCAAAGCCCTGGGAGGCATCGGCTTGCCGATCTCAGGGATTGCCTATCGGGAGAAGTTGAACACCTGGCCGGCTGGGCAACACATCGGGACTTTTCGTGGTAATGTGGTCGCCTACGCGGCGGGAGCCGCTGCTTTGGACTTCATGGTTCGCGGAAACTTGGCCGACCACGCCTTGACTCTTGGGGAACGCATGTTGTCCTCATTGAAAGAGTTGGAAAGGGCTTCCCGGATCGTGGGGGATGTGCGTGGCAAAGGCCTGATGTTAGGAATCGAGTTCGTAAAAGACAAGACCACGAAGGAGCCGTGGCCAGAAGGCGCCCGCGGCGTTCGCTCGGCCTGTCACCGTCGAGGTCTGTTGATTGAGATCGGGGGTCACTACAACAACGTTGCCAGATTCCTGCCGCCTTTGGTTCTTACCGATGAGCTGGCCCAGAAGGGCTTAACGATTTTCATGGAGTCCGTCCAGGAGGTTGACCGCCAGTTATGACTTCGACGCCAGCGGATGCGCACTCATCGCTCACCGGCTGCATGTTAGCTCCACTGCTCGAGGGCGGCGATGTTGCAAAAGCTGTTGAAGTCGTACCGACTCGCCTAGAAGAGTTTGCCATCAAGATCGCCGAACAGGAGACTTGTGACTGCCCCAGGAATCGGAAGTGGAGCTTTCCGCTGTTGATTTCATTCCGTGCGTCGTTCGGCAGTAGCGCCTCGCTCTTGCGCTGCCGAAGAAACAAGGGAACCACATTTCACCCACAACTCGAGCTTCTCATCGACAATTGAAAGACAGAGAACACGCAAAAATGAATCGGACTCGTCCCCTCGCGAGGATCCTTGTAGCTTGGGTCGCGGCAATTCTTGTTGTTGGCTCCGTGCCCCGAG
>JASHSL010000260.1 GCA_030040855.1 Terriglobales bacterium | reverse complement strand
TTCGACCACAAGCGCACGGAGACGCAATTTGACGTCACCTGGAAGGAACTGCAGGAGGGCCTGCCGCGCGGGCGGGAAACGGGCTTCCTGCTGGGGGTTTCCGATAACAAGCTGCTGCTCGATGGAATACCGCTCGAAACCGGGCAGGCGGAGCGCAGCTTTGCTCAGCTGCTGTCGGCGGCCGGTCTGGCGAGCATTCATTTTTCCAACGAAGTTACGATGGAAGATTTCGCCAAATTGATCCGGGCTTTTGCTGCGGGCGGCTCGAAGGCACAGGATGTGGTGAAGGAGATCAAGCAGAGTCTGGGCGAAAACAACCAAGCTACGATCCGGATCAACGAGGTTAAGTTTGTGGCTGCCGATCCAGCCACCGGAGAAGTAAGCATCGCCGCCCAGCTGGCCGCGCAGACGCTCGGTCCGGAATTCAAGGAATGGTTGAACGATCCCCAGAAGCTGCTACAGCTGATCGCGGCGGCGGAAGGATCGAAAAGCGGTCCGGGCGGCGGCGGTCCGGGAGGAGACGGACCAGCGACGGGCGTCAGGGCAGCAGCGGGCACCCCGGTAGCGACCGGCGCCCCAACCCCCCTGCAAGAGGCAGAGGTGCTGCAAGCCATTCGCTTGCTCACCAGAATTGGAGAAGCTGGACAGGGCAATTCCGACCTTCAGCCGGAGTGGTTGCAACAGGAATTTAGCCAAGCCGACCCCAACACCAAAATCAACTTGCAGCAGCTGCTCAACAATCTGGCGGCGGGGCAGACCGGTGAGGAACAGAGCGACCGGCCGCTGCTGATGAAAGCCGCAGAGCACATGGCCATTCGCTTTGCCCTGGAGCGTTTCCATAAAGGGGACGTCAAGGTCAATGCCGTGCACCGCATGATGGAACACATGAGCCGGCAGATGGACGCCTTGCGGCAGATTCTCAAAATCCAGGAAGACAAGATGGGCAAGGCGGGGATCTTGGTCGAATCCCATGCCGACATTCTGGATCGCATGTTTTGGGCCGAGGTGCCGGAGGAAGGCAAGAAAGGCGTGCTGCTTTCGAGTGAAGCCGCCTGCATCCCGGCGCGCAACATCCGCCAGTACCTCGAAGTTCTGCTAAAACGGGGGGACAAACAGACCGCCATCGATATCCTCAGGAACTACGCAACCTGCCTTGCGACCAAAGAAGTCGAGCATCGCCGCAAAGCGGCGGTCGGACTCAGCCAGTTGGCCGATTTGTACGCCTCTCCCGACATTAATTTGGTTGGTCCCACCATTCACCAAACGGGCCAGACCCTGATCCGCGAGAGTGATGCCGAGGTGCAAAGCATGCTGAGCGCCGCCTTCGTGCGGCTCAGTGCGGAGGCCAATAATCGCAAGCAATTCGCGGCTCTGAAGGAAGTTTGCATTGCGCTCGACGACCTCGCCAGAGAGCGCTTGGCTTCGGCCGAAGACCTACGCCCCCGCATCGGGGTGGAAAACCGCATCCCGGAGTTCATTGAAGAAGTGCTCCACATGGAGCAAATTCCTTCGGATTTGGTCGAGGTCCTGCGTCGTACGCTGGCGGCCGCGATCGAACACCTCGCCGAGCGCTTCTTTCGTTGCATGCGACGGGAAGAATGTGACCGCTTGGTCGACCTGGTGAAGGAGCTGGGACCGGACGGACTCCAGCAAATGCGGGAGATGTTGCGGGTGGGGCAGCCGCGGGCGGCTACCGCCGTCGTTGGTCTGTTGAGCCGTTTGGACGTGCCGACGTTGCTCGAATTGCTGCCGATTCGGCTCAAGGACTTGAACCGCTTCTACCACGACGTGGTGGTGCGGCAGATTGCGTATGGAGCGGCCCACGACCGGGGCCGAAGCCTGCTCGAAATTCTCGAACTGCTGGATCCTGCCGTGCTGCCGCAAGCCATCGACGAGATTGGGATGAGCGGCGACCGTTCTGCCGTCCCCCCTTTGATGGTGATGGCGCAAGCAGGGGAGAGCCCGGACCGTTCGCCTCTGATTCAGGTCAAGGCCGTAGAGTCCCTCGGAAGGTTGCGTGACCCGGAATCGGCGCCGGCGCTCCAAGCCTTGCTCCATGCCAAGAAGATGTGGAAGTGGGCCCACCATCGCGAGCTGCGGATCGCCGCGGCCCAGGCTCTGGCCAAGATTGATCCCCGTTTTGCCAGCCAGATTATGGCCGAGAGCGGCTTGTCGCCCGGAGAACTGGCGATCGCGCCCTTGGACCCGGCCCCGGCTTGTCCCTGGGTGCGGCAGCGCCGCTACGAGCGGATTGCGCTGCGCCGAGCGCTTTCCGCGAGCATCAGCAGCTCGTGGGGGCGATCGAAGGTTCTCGTCCGTGAGCTGAGCCTGGGCGGGGGATTAGCCACCAAGGAAGACAACCTGCGTGTCGGGTCGGAAGCCTTCATCGAGATCTCGGTCGGCATCCGCCACATCCGCGGCCAGGTCTTGCTGCGCCGTGCGCGGTCCAACGAATTGGGGTTCGAACTCGTCACCACCGATCTCGACAGCCGCTGGCGACTGCGTAGTTTGCTGATAGAGACTGTGGAACGTGTCCCCGAGACGAAAGAAGCGGAGTGGAATGGGCAACGGAAGTCGGAGTCATAGAGTCCGCGGCCGGATATCGGCAATCCTAGAAAAAAGGCCCCTCCTTGAGGGGCCTTGCTTTTTGGCAAATGTTCCCGTCACTTCACCTTGACGAAAATGATGACCAAGGTGTAAAGGGCAAGGGATTCGATAAAGGCCAGCCCGATGATCAAGCCGAGTTGAATGCCCGGCCGGGCGGCGGGATTGCGGGCCAGTCCTTCCATGGCGGCGGCCGTGGCCTTGCCTTGGCCGAGACCACAAATGGCTGAGGCAATCGCCATCGAGAAGCCGGCAGCTATGGCTACCCAATTCACCGCGTGTGACGTTTCCCCGCCCTGCGCCAGGGCGGGAATGGCGAAGCACAGAACCGCCATCGTCATGAAGATATAGCTCAGCGTGCTACGCATAGGGTTTTCTCCTTGTATGAGTCGGCGCTTTCTGAGAGCGCCCGCTTTCGCCGTCAGTGGGTGGTTAACGTCAGCCCGTACAGACGCCCTCACTCTCAACGGCAAAATCAGTGTGACCGAGGGCCGCGCTCGTTCCTCTGGCCGCCGACCGGTCGTCAATGCTCTTCCGCGACTGCTCCCTGCAAATAGATCATTGCCAGCAGCACAAACACGTAGGCTTGAATAATCGATACGCCGAGGTGGAGCGCCATGAAAAGAATCGGCAGTCCAAGCGGAATGAGGGAAAAGAAAACCATGGTCACCATGTCGCCCGCGAACATGTTGGCGTACAAGCGGACGGTGAGAGACAGCACCCGCGCACAGTGGCTCACGATCTCAATCGGCACCATCAGAACCGCCAAGGCCGGCATCGGCCCGGCGAAGTGTTTCAGGTAATGCAGGAGACCCTGTTTCCGTATTCCCCAGCTGTGGTAGTAGAAGAAAGTCAAAACCGCACAGCCCAGCGGCACGACCGGAAAGCCCGTCGGCGACTCGAAACCCGGAATCAAGCCTAAGAGGTTCGAACACAGGATGAAAAGGCCAAGCGCGGTCAGGTAGGCGGCGAACTTGTCGCTGCCACGTCCGATGATTTCATGCGCCTGCGCGGTAATGAACCCATGGGCCACCTCGAAGATCTGCTGCAGAGCGCCCGGGCGATCCACCGAGAGACGCGTGCGTCCCGCCAGAAAGAGGAGAAGCAAAAACAGTACGACCAGCACCTCCATGGCGACTGCATTGCTGATTGGAGCTTGGGGATACTCTGGAGGAAGATGAAGGGCTGTCAGAAGCGCCGAGACCGGACCGGCAAACAGATGATTCAGAACCGCAGTGAACCAGAGTTGTTCAGGCATAAAGCAGTTCCGGCGAATGGCCCCGAGCAGCCAGCCGTCGAAAATTGAACCGATCAAACCCCGCGTGCCAAGGCGACATACAGTTCATACACCGCCTCACAGGCAATTCCCGCAACGGGCAAGAACAAGCCCGCCAGCAATCCATACAGGCTCCCCGGAGAAAGACTGAATATAGCATAGCCGCCGAGAGCCATCAAAAGATAGCGAAGGAGGAAACGGCCCAGCACGCTGCGGGTGGAGGGCGCGTGGCCAGTACTGGTCACCCGCTCGGCCAGCCTGGCGATCGCTTGCTCGAGCCAATGGAAATTCAAGTATGCAATCGTGCAACCGCAGGCCAATCCCATTGCCGTGCGCCCGCCAAAGCGCAGCCAGGCGGCGCCGGTGAACAACAGGGAGAGGAAGATCATAAAGCGCGGAATGCGGGTGGCGGCAGCACCATAGAAGGACTCGCTTTTCGGTGGCACGGCTGCACTCATGGACTCGCACTCCTCAGAAAGGGATCGGATCCGCTGGCGCGACTCTCCGGCGACCGATTCCGTATTTCTCCTCCAGAAACCGCTGCAGCCTTTTCGGCAAAGCCTCCGACAGTTCTTGCCAGGTGATGATCTTGCATTGCAAGCGCAGGTGGGTGAGCCTGACCGATCGCATGACGGCATACCAGGCTTCGATTAGATCGGGGCGGCGAGCGTCGACCATCACGCAAAGAGAGCACTGATTCGCATAGGCCGCCAGGACGTTGCGAAGCAGTTGGTAGGAAAGGTAGAGCTTCCCCTGTCTCGGCAAGTCGTGGCGGTGAAAGACCTGGGGAAAATCACGATACCCTTCGACCAGCTGAGGTGGGGCTGACTGAAAATCTGTCTCGGTGAGCTTGGCCTCAACCAAAAGCTCTCCCAGGCGCATGTCAACCTCCGTGCGATCGGCGTGTCCATTCGCGAGGGGAACCCTGGGCTTCACCCCAAATTCGGGCATACAAGGAGTCGCGACTCCAAGCTGGCCGCATAACCGCCGGTTCTCGAGGATGCCCGGGAAACAAAAGATGTTCATCAAAAGCGCATCGGAGCTGTTCGCGGAGTCCAGCTCCCGCCAGCGCCGGTCTTCCCGAGGCAGGGCCGCACCAGCTTGGGCATGCACCTTGTGCAAGCGGATCGACCAATTGGCATGACGCAGAATCCGGGCGTAGGTTTGGGGAAGAAAATTGCCGTGAGCCGTGCCATCTTCCCGCGGCAGATAGCAAACGACCGGAGGATCTCCGTAGCTTTGGCGGCTCGGCAGGCCGTGCTTGGCGGCATAGCTCTGGTTGCGTGCGCTCAGTTCGCGGCGTAGCTCGCCGGCGTAGGGGAGAAATGCCGATCTTGCGCCAGAAGGAGTCACCGCATCAGCATACAATAGCGGTCTCGGGCAGCGACCGGGCTCCTGCCGAGCTGAGCCCGGGACGACCCTCTTCGACTCCGGCTCTCCGAACTCGGAATCGAAAGATTTTGTTCTGGCACGCTCGCCCAGCCGGGGGCAGGGCTCGCAGCAATCTGCGCTACTTGAAATCGGCTGAGGTGACCAGACGAATCAGTTCCACAAAGCCGGCGATAATGCCGAAGATCAGTCCCAACAGATACAACCAGTCCGTATGCAACCAGTGATCGAGGCCCAGTCCGATGAGCCATCCGGCCACCGTTGCCGCCGGGAAAAGGAAGGCAATTTGGCTATACCGCCCCAACTGCACCCAGAAATCTCTCTTGTTGGAAGGGTCCTCGGGCATACCTTAAGGAGACGTCACGCGCTCGGTGGCGATTGGGCCGAGAGTTCGAGCAGGGCAATGCCGCAGCCTCTATAACTCCCGCCGACCTTCAATCGACTTCAACATGGTGATCTCATCTGTGTACTCGATATCACTGCCCACGGGAATCCCCATGGCGATGCGAGTGAGCTTAAGCCCGGCGCGGCGCAGCTGTTGGGAAAGATACGTAGCCGTTGCTTCACCCTCCACCGTAGGATTGGTTGCCAAAATCACCTCGTCGACCTCACCATTTTCCACGCGCCGCGTAAGGTTGGAGACACGCAGCTGTTCCGGCCCAACTCCGTGCACCGGCGATATGGAACCGTGTAGCACATGATAGACCCCGTGGAAGTGTTTGGTTTTTTCGATGGTCGCAATATTGGTCGGCTCTTCCACCACGCAAACCAGCCGCCGGTTGCGGGTCGGGCTGCTGCAATAGACGCAGGGATCAATATCGGTGATGTTGTTGCACAGGGAACAGAGCCGGAGACTAGCCTTCACCTCGCGCACCGCCGCCGCCAGCGCCTCGGCATCTGCAGCCGGCGAGCGCAAAATATGGAATGCCAGACGCTGGGCTGTTTTGCCGCCAATTCCCGGCAGCTTTTTCAGCTCCTCGATCAAGCGCGCCATGGGCTCCGCAAACCGGCTCATACCTCCTCAAAAATCCTCCCCCAGAATGTCCCCGCACCCCTCAGGTCCGAGAATCGGCATGGAACGTCGGGAACCGGAATGCGGTCACAGTCCCTGAAGTCCGAGGCCACCCAGCATTCCACCCACGGTGGATTGCATCGCCTCATCGACCTTCCGGCTGGCGCTGTTCATGGCCGCCATCACCAGGTCCTCGAGCATTTCCAAATCTCCACTCTTGGCAGTCTCAGGATCGATCTTCACGCTCAGCACCTGCTTGCGGCCGTCCATCTTTACCACCACGCTGCCGCCTCCTGAGGAGCCCTCGACCACGGTTTCTTCCAGCTTCTTTTGCAGAACCTCGTACTGCCGCTTGGCCTGGGACATCAGGTCTTGCAGATTGAATCCGCCCATTTTGGACCTCACCGCCTCATTCGTGCTGCTTACGATTGCAAGCTTCTTTGGCGAATCCGGCAGCTCGGGAGCAGTTCCTCTCGCCTCCGCTTCCCGCTATCGCTTCTCGCGGTAGTCAATCACCGTGCGGATCTCCGCGCCAAACTTCTCTTTCATCCGCCGCACGATCGGATTTTGCTCCACCCGGCTGCGTCCTCCACCCCCATTGGAGGATGGACGGCTGGGAGAAGGGTTGCGGCCAGTTTCACCGGGAACGACCTTCAGCGTCAGGGGCCGGCCCGCAGCACGGCTTGCGGCTGCGATGATGATGCGCTTCGCCTCGGCGCTGAGCGACATCTCAATGACCTTCGCGGAGGAAGCCACCTGGATCGCCAGTTCGCTTCCTTCGAGAAGCCAAGTCCCGTTTTCGAGCAGCGAGCCAAGCATGCGCTTTCCGGCATTCTCCAAGGCAGCGAGGACCGTTTGTCGCAAATCCCCGGAGTTGGCGGTACGCTCTTCCGGGACTTCCGGACGATCCCAAGCTTGGGGTGGGTTCGCGGCAATTACGGTAGCAGGGGCCGCAGACCCCATAACGACAGGAGCGCTGCTGATGGCGGCCGGGGTGCGTGGTAAAGCAAGAGGCGTCGGGTCGGCGGAAAGCTTCGTCTTTCGCGCCGAATCAGCAGCGAAGGGGGAGCTCGCCCCGGCTTCGGATTTCCTGGTATCGGGTACGGCAGCCGGCTTTGCCGGGGAACCCGGAGCGCCCGCCCGCGGCCCCGCGGTCTCACTCAGCAAGGCCTCAATCGGAAGCAGGCGCTGGGCGTGCACCATCTTGAGCAGGCCCAATTCAAGGTGAAAGCGTTGCTCCGGCCGATATCCGAGCTCGCTATGGGTGCGCAACATGATCTGCAGATGCCGCGCCAAATCCTCCTCCGTGAACAATGCGGCCACCCGCGCTACCCGCCCGCGTTCGTCGCTTGAAATCTGCAGCAGGGAAGAGTCGGCACCGGCAATCTTGGCCACGGTGGCATTGCGCAAGAAGCGCACCAGCTGGCGAGCAAAGTGGATCGGGCTGTGCCCCTGGCTGATCAACCCATGCATCCGCCGCAATACTTCTTCGGCGGAATTTCGCGCCACCGCCTGCATCACCTCTTCCAGAATGTCGGACGGAGCCGCACCCACCAACGGCCGGATGGTTTCGGCCGTCAGGCGTCCGCTCGAGAAGGGAATCGCCTGATCGAGAATGGACAATGCATCTCGCATCGAGCCGTCCCCGGCTTCAGCCAGGAGTGCCAAGGCATCTTCATCGGCTGCGATGTTTTCGCGCTCGGCAATCTTGCGCAGCTGGCCTAGGATTTCTTCGAAGCGGACTGCGTGCAAGCTGAAGTGCTGGCAGCGGGAGCGAATCGTCTGCGGTATATCCTCGGGCTGAGTCGTCGCCA
>JASHSL010000259.1 GCA_030040855.1 Terriglobales bacterium | reverse complement strand
CGCAGAGGATGAGATCGGAAGCCTGTAGCGGAAAAAAGCAATGGCGCCCGCTCTCGGCGGGATATAAGTAAAGATATCATCATGACTATGGATCCAGCTTTCGAGGCGTGGCAGGTGCGCCCGGATGATGTCCCGAGTTCGCTGCAAGGTCTTTTGCCGGCGGGCTGGGTCCATGACCATGCAGGCAAGACGGTCGGAAAGGTAGTTCGGGGTCAGTGTCGTGTAGTCGCGGTAGTGACAGAGGTTGGCCACGGTTTTTGCTGGCCCAACGATCCATCCAATGCGCAGGCCTGGCAGGCCGAAGGCCTTGGAGAGTCCTGAGGTCAGAAGTAGTTTGTCGTACCGTCCCCAGAAAGTGGGCGAGATCGGGCCATCCACTTCGGCACCGCGGTAGATCTCATCCGCGAGAAGCCACGCATTGACCTTGCGGGCAGCACGAACTACCGCATCCATTTCCGGCTCGGTAAGGACCGTACCCGTCGGGTTATTGGGATTGGTGACCACAATCAGACGCGTCCTGCGGCTGACCGCGCGTTGTAGGCTCTCGACATCAAGTGCCCAGCGCATCCTGCCATTTTCCTGACGCTCCACCAGGTGAAAGGCGTCCGCGGTGCCGCCGTAGGCGCGGGCCAGTCCCCAAGTTTGCAAATAATTGGGCAGCATGACCGCGGTCCGATCCCCCTTTTCAAGCAAACCCCAGAGGGCGGTATAGTTGGCCTCCGAACCGCCGTTCGTCACTAAGACTTGTTCGGCTGTGGCACCGTGGAATTGGGCAATCCGCTCACGCAGTTCCGGCGATCCATTGGATGCGGGATATTTTAGGGCCTGAGACAGAAAGCGGGCTGGATCCTCTCCTTCCAACAAATCTTCCAAACGCAGAGGGCGAACGCCGCTTTCTGAGAGGTTATATTCAACCTCATTCTCATACAAACACTGCGCCCTCTCCATGTGAAACAAGTCAATGCGCACGATACCTCCCGCCCGGGCCAACACCTGATGCGGCCTCCGGCCGCAAAACTCTAACAGACGAAGTCAATCGCTGTAAATGAAGGCCTCAGTCGAGGGAGCCCAAGTGGTTTCGGCAGAGAAGTGTTGGAAAGACACGAGCCGTTTGCTCGTCCTCGAGTCGAGGAGTCTCAGTGAATGCGAATGTCTCCCGATCCCGTGTGGACCGAAAGTTGGGGTCCGCCGCCTGCTACCTTGCCTCGAATTGTGTGTTGGGACTTCCGGAGATCACCCTGAACCGTCATGGAGACGATACGGTCGGTGAGGACGCTGCCCGAGCCCGTCGTAGCTTCTAAATCGAAGGCGGCTTCCGCAGGCAGTGACAGATCGACATCCCCGGAGCCTGTCCTAACCTCCCAAGGGCCGCTGTTTACCCCCGAGATCTCGGTGTCCCCACTGCCAGATTCCGCCCACAGTGCTCCTTTCATGCCCTGCACCTCGATGTTGCCGGACCCGGTGCGGAGGTGCACATCCCCCTCCCCTTTCTCCTCCAAACGGATGTTGCCGCTTCCGGTTTCGGCGGTAAACGAGCCGGAAATCTCCTCCGCCTCGATATCTCCCGAGTCGCTATGCAGGCGCACTCGGCTGGTAACAACGTCCCGCAGTCGTAGATCCCCCGAGCCCGTCTCCAACTCAACCGTTCCTCGCAGCCCTTCCAGCCTCTGGTTCCCGGAACCGCTGTGCGTGTGCAGAGCAGTATCAGGCGGCACCGTGATCTCATAATCGATGGAAATGTCGTTGTCGTTAAGATCATCGACATGAAGGCTGTTCCCTGACTGCCGGATGGGCGGATCCTTGACAATTTCGTTCACATCGGCCGTACGGTGGTCCCGACGCCGGAGATCCCTGACGTGAACCTTGCCCCGGATGGTCACCATGCCGGGCGTATCGGCACGAACAGAAACATCGCCGGAGTGGACCCGCACTTCCAGATCGACGGCGCCAGTGACCGTATAAGTGCGCACAAAAGAATCTCCGTCTGACGCCGTAGCGGCCAGCCCACTCGCAAGCAACAAGGCGAGAACCAGAAATGCCCTCGCTGGGCGAATCAAACCGCGCATATCCCTGTCTTTTGCTCCAGACCACCGAGCACGGGCTAAGTTAAGACACAAGCAAGCAAAGGAGTGGATCCCAGTTCGGCTAGAAACAGCACGCCTCTGCTCGTGCCGTGGTTCACTGCAACACCACTTGGTCGCCTTCCTTCAGGCCGCTGAGGAGCTCGGTCTTCGCTCCATTCGAGATGCCGATATTCACCGCGACCTTCCTCTTGCCGTCTTTGGCTTTGGGATCGGGTACTTCGACCGAGGCTTGCTTGTCCTTATCGTAGAGAATGGCCCCTTCCGGAATCTGCAGTACATTCTTGTGTTCTTCCAGAATGATTTCTGCGTTGGCGGTCATCTCGGCTTTCAGCTCTCCCCCCGGATTGTTGATCGACACACGCACTTCGAAGGTGGTCACGTTGTCCTTCTCGACACCCATCGGAGAGATTTTGGTCACCTTGCCGTAGAAGGTTTTGTCCTTGAACGATTCCACCTTGATTCGCGCTGGCTGCCCGAGATAAACCTTGCCGATATCGCTTTCGTCGACCTTCCCCTTGACATACACCTGGCTGGTGTCGCCTAGAGTCATCACCAGAGTGGCGGAGGAGCCGAGCACCAGAATCGAGCTCACCGCGTCGCCGATCTCGACGTCTCGCGACAACACGATGCCGTCGATCGGTGAAACGATGTCGGTGTAGCTGAGCTGCTCTTCGAGCTGCGCCAGATTGGCTTTGTCCTTGGCCACCTCCGCCTCCGACTGGCGAATCTTAGCCTTGAGCACCGTGACTTGGGCCTTCGCGACATTCTGCTTGTTCAACGCCATTTTGTAATTGCGGTCGGCGTCGTCGAGCGCGGACTCGGAAACCACTCCGTCTTTGGCCATTTCGACGGCACGTTCGTACTGCCGCTTGAGCAAGGGAACGTCGGGTCCTTCCGCGTCCACCATGGCGCGCTCGGAATCGGCCTCGGAACTGGCAAGGCTCGCCTCGGCGGCTTGCAAGGCTGCGCGAGACTGATCTACTTGGGCCTGAATCTCATCCTTATCCAACTGGGCTAGCAGCTGGCCCCGTTTGACCTGGTCGCCGTATTCCACCAGAAGCTTCTTCACAATGCCGCTGGCCTTGGACTTGATCTCGACCTTGGTGATGGGGGTGACTTTCCCGGTTGCCACCACACTTTTTGCCAAGTCCCCCTTCTCCACCTTCGCTAACTTGCTGGGATCAATCTTGGTACCGCCCCGCGTAAAGGCGGTGAGGGCGCCCACAAAGAGCAGTAGAACCCCCACCACGACGCTGACGGCGATGATGCGTTTGCGCCGCTTCTTTTTATGATTGCCGCTGCCGTTCACCTGGGCCTCCTCGGGCGACGGTCTACCCTTCGTCCTGACCCTTAATTACGAGACCAGAATGGAATTTGTTCCGGGAGTTCCTGTCGGGCACCTTGCCCATTATCTCCTTTTTGAAGCGTTAGACCTGGCAATTTCAAAAATGTAAGCAGAACCACGCCGAGAACTTCTCAAAACCGAGCAGGCCAATCCTGGGTGAATTGGGAATCGAGCTTCCGGCGTAAGATCTTATTCTACATGCGGCTACGGGCAACGGTACTACCTCGGTAATCTGCCTGCCTGCTACTCCCTTTGGAATGTTAGAATTAGCCATCCATGTTCACATACGGGCCGCTCCCGGTAGTTCTCATTCTGCTCCTGGTTGCGGCCAATGCTTTCTTTGCGGCCGCCGAATTTGCTTTGGTGAGCATTCGCGATACCCGCATCCAGGAGCTAATCGAGGCCCGGCGCATAGGCGCCCGCATCGTTCAGAGGCTACACCGTAACCTCGACGAAGTGGTCAACGGGGTGCAGCTGGGAATCACGATCGTTAGCCTGACCCTCGGTTGGGTGGGAGAACCTCGGCTGGCGCGTATGTTTGAAGCTTTCCTCGCGGGGGCTCCGCATTCTCAGATGTACGCCCACGGCCTGGCGATCGCGGTGGCATTCATTCTTATCACCTGCCTGCATGTGATTCTGGGCGAGCTGGTGCCGAAGTCCTTGGCTTTACAAAGAGGGGAGCAGATAGCTTTGGCGGTGGCCGCCCCGCTCGATGTATTTCTCACTTTGACCCGCCCGCTGAACTTCGTCCTGGGTAGCGCGGCCGGCTCGGTGCTGCGCCTGTTTGGCTCGCGCAGACTTCGCCAGGGTCCGGTGCATTCGCCCGACGAACTCAAGCTCATTGTGACCGCCAGCTGTCAATTTGGTCAGATTCCGAAGTTTCAGGAGGAGGTCATCCATCATGCGCTCGAGCTCGAAAGCATCACCGTCCGCGAGGTGATGGTGCCCCGGCCCGACATTTTTTCCCTGTCCGGGGATCTGACGCTCGATGAGGCCTTATCGCGGATGGTCGAGGGTCAGCATTCGCGGGTTCCAGTCTATGACCCGCAGAGCGGGCCGGAACACATTGTGGGCGTGCTTTATGCCAAGGACCTGATGCGCTGGACCCGGCTGCGACTGACGGCGAACCTGGTACAACCCGGGGTGGGCCGGATCTCTGGCATGAAGATCAGCCAGATCATGCGCGACGTGCTGGTTGTTCCCGAGACCAAGGTATTGACCGAGTTGCTCGAAGAATTCAGAAAGCGCAAGCGGCACCTGGCGGTGGTCGTCGATGAGTTCGGTTCGACGGCCGGCGTCATCACCATAGAGGACGTCTTGCAGCAACTCGTGGGAGAGATCGAAGACGAACGGGACCAACTCGAGGTTGCGACGCAAGCTTCCAGCCAGCAATCGGACCTTGCCCTGGTTCTCGACGGGTCGGTGGGACTCCGCGATCTCGAAATCCAATATGAACTTGAGCTCCCACGGGATGCCGGTTTTGAAACCCTGGCGGGATTCGTGCTGGCTCGCTTGCAGAGGATTCCCACGGTCGGCGAAGGCTTTGATTACGAGGGACACCGCTTTGTGGTCGAGGAAATGGAAGGTCACCGGATCGCGAAGGTCCGGATCGAGAAGTTGCATGTTTCGACCATCAGCAAAGCAGGAGATTGAACACCCGGCCGCAGAAATCGGCGTACAAGGAAAACCGTGTTTCGCTACGTCACTCGCCGCCTGCTCTATGCCGTTCCCGTAGTCTGGCTGGTGGTTTCCGTCGTCTTCCTGCTCATCCACCTGGTTCCGGGCGATCCCATCTTGCAGATGCTCGGCGAAGGAACGCCGGCGGCCGATCTCGAAGCCGCCCGCCACGCCTACGGCCTCGACGCCCCTCTCGGAAAGCAATATCTTCACTATTGGTGGGGCGTCTTGCGGGGCGATCTCGGGCCTTCCTTGCGCTTCAACCAAAACGTAAGCAAACTCATCGCGGCACGGTACCCGTACACCGTGGAGTTGACCGTCGCCAGCCTGCTGGTCGCGGTCGTGCTTGCCGTTCCCTCGGGCGTACATTCTGCCCAAAGGCGCAATCGCTGGGATGACCGATGGCTCAGCGTGGTGAGTTTGTTTGGACTGTCGTTTCCCAATTTCGCCTTGGGGCCGATTTTAATCTTGCTTTTCGCGCTGAAACTGCGCCTGTTACCCGTCTCCGGGGCCGGCACCTTCGCCCATCTGGTGCTTCCCGCCCTCACCCTGGGTAGCGCTCTGGCCGCCATCCTAACGCGCATGGTCCGAACCTCCATGCTCGAAGAGCTCACCCAGGATTACATTCGCACCGCGCGCGCCAAGGGGCTCTCGGAACGGGCCGTCGTCTACCGCCATGCGCTGCGTAATGCGATGATTCCTGTGATGACCGTACTGGGCCTGCAATTAGGTGCCCTGCTCGCGGGCGCCATTGTGACTGAGACGATCTTTGCCTGGCCTGGAATTGGGCGCTTGGCCATCCAGGCCATTGGCAATCGCGATTACTACTTGGTCGCAGGCTGTATCCTGGCCATTGGGTTGACCTACGTCGCCGTGAATTTTCTAACCGATCTACTCTATTCGGTGGTGAATCCGAGAATTCGTCAGTGAGAACATTGACTGGCAGGAAGGCAACAAGCATGGAGCTCAACCGCGGGCTCCTACCAAGCAGGGGTGATCAGCTCCGACCGGCGGATTTTGTAGTCAGGCATGGCAAGGGCAACGATCGACTGGAGACATGGTAGTGGCGGCTTAGGAATCTCGCGTGCAAACCACCCCCGTCTCAATCCAGCGTGCCGTTCGGCATCATCCCTTGGCCGTGGTGGGCTTGGTGCTGGTCGTCATGTTTTTGAGCTTCGCTCTGTTCGCTTCCTGGATTGCGCCTTACGACCCGGTCTCCATTGATTTGCCTTCGCGCCTTTCCCCGCCCTCGGCCACACACTGGTGCGGAAGCGATGAGCTCGGCCGTGATATATGTTCCCGCCTGATCTACGGTTCTCGCGTTTCCATGCTCGTCGGAAGCTCGGTCGTGGCCGCATCCCTGGGATTAGGGCTGATCGTGGGATCGATTGCCGGCTACTACGGCGGCCGGGTGGACCGAATTGTCAACGTGGTGGTGATGAACGCTTTTCTCTCTTTTCCCGGGATTCTTCTGGCGATCGCGTTTGTTACCTTTCGCGGACCGGGCATTTTCAACCTGGTGCTGGCGCTCTCGCTCGGCGGCTGGGTCGGCTATGCCCGTTTAGTGCGAGCCCAGGTGCTCTCGGCGCGGGAGCGAGAGTATGTCGAAGCCGCACGCGCTCTCGGCGCAAGCGACCTGCGGATCCTGGCCCGTCACATTCTGCCCAACATCATCCAACCGGTGATTGTCCAGGCAGCCATCGGGATGGCGGGGGCCATTCTCGCCGAGGCGACCATGAGCTTCCTGGGCCTCGGTGTCCCTCCGCCCATCGCCAGTTGGGGCACCATGCTGAACGACGCCCGGGCTCACCTGTTCGATGCTCCCCACCTGGTTTTGTTCCCTGCAGCCACGGTTATGCTGGCGGTGCTCTCATTCAACTTTATCGGCGACGCGCTGCGAGATTACTTGGATCCACGGTCTCGTATCGAAGCCGGCCTCTAGTTTCAGCTTGTTCTCGGCCAGGCTTACAGCTCCGAGCCGGATCCACGACCTCGGACCCCGCCGCAGGCTCCCCCCTAGAGCACGCCTGGGGGGAGGCCGGCATTGCAGATGGAGCCATGCCCCCGGCGCCAGGGGGAATGTCACAATACTAGTGTGAGAATTCTGATCTCGGCCGGCGAAGCCTCCGGCGAAATGTACGGGGGGCAACTGATCGCGGCGCTGCGCCACATGGCCGGCAAGCTTTGCCGTGGAAACGGCCCCGTCTCCGCTGCCGACGGTGGCTTCCTAGTGCCGACCTCGAGCTCCCGAGAAAACAGCCAGCCCGGGGAGCGGCTCGAATTCTTTGGGGTCGGCGGAGACCGCATGCGAGCCGCCGGTTTTGACGCCGTTGTCGACGCACGCGAGCTTGCCGTGGTCGGCATCACAGAAATCCTTAGCCATCTGCCGAAAATCTACGGGCTCTTTGCCAGCCTCATTGCCGAAGCCGACCGTCGCCGGCCCGATGTCGCCGTGGTCATCGATTCGCCAGCCTTCAATTGGAGGGTGGCGCGCCAGATGCATAAGCGCGGCGTTCCGGTCGTCTACTACGTGTGTCCGCAATTCTGGGCCTGGAGGCAAGGGCGCGTCCGGCTGCTGCGCCGCTATATTGCCAAGGCACTGGTGATTTTCCCGTTCGAAGAACGCTTCTACCGCGATCGCGGGGTGGATGCCACCTTCATCGGCCATCCGCTGGCCAATCTGCCGCCGCCGGGAAGCACGCGAGCCAGTTATGCCGCCCAGCACGGACTCGACCCCGACAAGCCCTGGATCACCCTCATGCCTGGCAGTCGAGAGAAAGAAGTGCGCATGAACTTGCCTACGATCCTCGAGGCGGCCTCTCAGCTGGGTACGGCATACGAGTTCCTGCTGCCGGTTGCCCCGACCCTCAGCCGGTCGTGGCTCGAAAACCTGATTGGCAGCCGCCCGCCCATCCACTTTGTCAGTGACAGTCTACCTGCCTTAACCTACTCCCGCGGCGGCATCATTGCCAGCGGCACTGCCACCGTCGAAGCCGCAATCGTGGGAACCCCATTTGTCATGGTTTACCGGGTCAGCTCGCTCACCTATGCTTTGGGGCGCCCGTGGGTGAAAGTCCCCTATCTGGCCATGGTGAACTTGATCGCAGGCAGAGAAGTGGTCCCCGAACTGGTGCAGCGGGACTTCACCGCCCCAAATGTCGTTGGCAAGCTGAAAACCATCCTGGCCGACGGCCCGGTGCGGGCAGGGATGATCGAGGGTCTGACGCAGGTCAGGGACTCGCTGCGCGGGCCCAATCCCGGCGGTGCCTCCCCTGCAGAGCGGGCCGCCGAGACCATTCTCCGGCTTTGGCTGGAACGGAGACGTTAGACAGGGAGCTCTTCGTTTTCAGTATTCAGGCTTGTGCGGCCAGCATCTTTTGGGCCAAAATCTTCATCATAGTGAGAGAACCTCGGGGAGATACGGTTTTGATGCTCGGTCGAGTTCGGCCCGCGCGCCGAGTCCCTATCTGTCATTTCGCATTTTTGCTTTTGCTGTTGGCGTTGCCGGCGTGGGCTGCTGAGAAAGTTCGCCTTCAGGTTGACGATTATCAGATCAATGCTGAGCTTACCCCCCACATCCACAAGCTCGCCGCTCATGTCAAAGTCAGGTTCACGGCGCTCGAGAGCACCAATGTCGCCATTTTTCAACTGAACAATGATCTGCGCTTGAACAAGGTGAGCGATGACAGTGGCAAGCCCCTCAGCGCCGAGCGCATTACCCAGGATTCGACCGTGCGCGTCCAGTTGCTGAAGCCACTCAACAAAGACGAGTCTGGCAGCCTGAACTTTGACTATGACGGGACGCTTGAATCGGCCGATGACAGTCCAGTACAAGGGCTCAAGCTGGCCTATGTGGGCGACGACACCAGCTACCTGCTCTACCCCGGCCGTTGGTTCCCGGTGGTCGCCTACGGCACCAACCGCTTTACTGCCACCATAAGCGTTACCGTACCGGCCCATATGACCGTGATTGGCAGCGGAGAGGAAAGCGAGAGCAGCACTCCGGCTTTAAAGACCACGACACCGACAGATTCGGTCAAAACCTTCACGTTTGTGTGGAGCAAGCCGAGCTTTCCGGGGACCATCATTGCCGGGACCTTCCAGCAATTCAAAAGCAATGAAGCGGGGGTGGATCTCCAGGTTTTCTTTAAGCCGATTCACCAGAACCTGGGTGCGTTATATGCGGAAACCGCGATCAAGGAATTCACCTACTTCGTCACTCTCTACGGCCCGGCGCCTTCTACGACGCTGAGGGTGGTCGAGATTCCCGACGACACCGTGCCCTCGGTGTGGGCTCCGGGACTGGCAGGCATGGCCAGCCGGGCGATCACCGAGAAGGTCAATTACCGGCTTTTGGCAAACACCATCGCGCACCAGTGGTGGGGTGCTTCCGTCAGTCCCGCCTCGGTGGACGACTGGTGGTTGTGCGACGGCTTCGCTCGCTATTCGGAAGCAAGATACATCGAAAATGCTGCCGGACAAAGCGGACTGGAAGAAGCGGTGAAGGACATGTCGGTGGGAGCGCTGGCGTATGACACGGTGCCGCTATCGACCGTCGGCAAGCTCGACTGGTTCTCGCCTGAGTTCCAAACCCTAGTGACGGATAAAGGAGGGATGATCCTGCACATGTTGCGCTGGGTGATAGGCGATCAGAAGTTCGATCAGACGATGCGCACCTTCGCGGCAAAGTATGCAGGCAAACCCGCCTCGGCGGACGATTTTCGCGAAATCGCCGAGCAGAACTATGGCGAGAAGCTGACCTGGTTCTTTTCCCAGTGGCTGGATTCGACCGGAGCTCCCGAGTTCAAGGTGAAGTACACGGTGTACCGCTTGGGCGGTGTCGGACCGCCCAAGAATGGCGCCGAAAAAACCCCCGGCTTCCGCGTCGTCGGCCAGATTGCTCAGGATCTCGACTTGTTCCGTATGCCGGTGTTGCTGAAAATTGATACCGACGGCAGAACGGAAGAGAAGCGGATCGAGGTGGTGGGCACGGATTCGGCTTTCACCGTCGAGACCTTTGGCAAACCGCGGCGCATATCGCTCGATCCGAACAACGCACTGCTGAAGAATTCGCCCAATATCCGCCTGCGCGCCTCGATTCAGCGCGGACAAGCTCTGGTGCAGCAGGGAGATCTGGCGGGTGCCCTCGCCGAGTACAACAAAGCGCTCGACGTGAACAAGAACAGCTCACTTGCCCACTATCGCATCGCAGAGGTATTTTTCCAGCAAAGGAATTATCAGGCTTCAGCCAATGCCTACCGTGACGCGCTGAACGGCGATGGCGAGCCCCGCTGGACCGAAGTGTGGAGCCACATCCAGCTGGGCAAGATCTTCGATATCACCGGACAGCGCGAACGCGCAACCAACGAGTACCGTCAGGCCCTGCAGACCAACGACAACACCCAGGGCGCGCTCGATGAAGCTCGGCGATACCTGCAAAAGCCCTTCGAGCAGCCCAAGAACAAACCGGAAGCCGGAAACTGAACCCAGGCCATGGAGTCGAGCGGGGGCAGCGCCCCCGGTTTCGCAGGGCGCGGGCGTTGGCCGCTGTCTGGACTCCCTTTTGTTGAATGAGCTCCTCTAGCCTCGTTTGAAGTCCGCTTGCTCGGGCGATTTTGCCAATCTTGCCAAGAGAGCTTTTTTACTTCTTCTCTACGTTGATAACGTTGCCCTCCGGGCTGCGGTCGATCAGCTTGTTCAGAGGGTCGATACCGGCCTTGGATGGGAGTTTGTCAACCATGAGAGTCAGTTCCGTCCGTTCCTTCTCGATCTTATGCTTTTGCAGATAGAGGTAGTTCCCTTGCGCGTCTAGCACGCCAATGTCAATCCAGTCGTTCATGGGAACCGTGTGCTCCTCGCCTTTGCCGTCGGCGCGGAGCTTTCTCGCTTCGATATCAAGATTCACCTGATATTTGCCGTCAGCCAGCCCGACGTAACTGGCAGAACGGGTCCGGTTGTCGTACAGCGTGATGTTCTCGAAGAGATCATCGTACAGGTACTGATACTCGGGGGGTGTGTGCTGCTTCAGATAACGAATCAAGTCCAGGGACACGGCATAGGGCGGTCCCTTGAAGGCATACGCCTGGATGAACTCGGCTAACGCTTTGTTGACGTTGTCCTCGCCGATGTAATCCTGCAGTGCGTACATGACCACCGCCCCCTTGCCATAGTGAATGTAACCCTGGTTCTCATCAACTTTGTAAAGCGGTTGCTCCTGGTTGCGCTCCTGCGCTCGTCCGCGAAGATAATTGTCTAATTCATAACGGAGAAATCTCCTCATCGAACGCTCTCCGTAACGATGCTTCATCACCATGAGCGCCGTGTACTGAGCAAGCGTTTCGTCAATTGCGGTTCCGCCCTCAACATTCGCACCGATGACCTGATGCGCCCACCACTGATGCCCAACTTCGTGCGCGGTGACATAAAACGGAATATCGATAGCCTGCGGGTCTTTAGAATCCACATAGGTAATGAAGCCGATCGCCTCGGAATAGGGGATTGTGTTCGGGAACGATTCCGCGAATGTGCCGTAACGCGGAAATTCGATGATCCGTTCCTGGTGAAACTGGAAAGGGCTGAAATTCGTGCTGCAATATTCGAGCGTTGCCTTCATGCTGTCCATCATCCGGTCGAGATCGAACTCATGACCAGGCTGATAGTAGATCTCCAGATTTACATCCCGCCAGCGATCGCGGCGTATAGCGTAGCGCGCGGAATTCACGGAAACGATGGCCAAGATGGGCGCATCCATTTTGTACTGGAAGTAACGCCGGCCGTTTTCCAGCCATTCCTTCTGCAAGTAGCCAGGCAGAATTGCGCTCTGGTCCGGGGCGGTGCTCACCGTTCCTTCGAAATTGATCCAGTCGGCGTCGGCGGAAACGCCATTGTTATTGCGTGCGGCGGCATCCTCGAGCGGCGGCATGCGCTTCGGTTGGGTGAGTCCGTGCTTGTGTCGCGTGCTGTCGTCAGTTAATTCGATCTCTGCTTCGTAGCCGACGAAGGGCGCGTAGGCGCTGTTGAGGAAAGTACCATTGGCTGCGATGTCGGTATTAGGTCGAGAATTGACGAAACCCTTATTCTCGTACTTCAGCACAAAATCCAAGGCGATATGGCCATGCGGCGGCAAGGCCGTTGGCATTTGGTAGATATAAAAACCGAGTCTGTCATCCTGCAGGATGACAGTTTGTTCGCTGGACAAAGCCAGCTTGCCGATCGCAATATGTCCGCGGGGCAAAGGCGCAAGGTCCGCCGGCCAGATGGTCAGAAGAATGCGATCGATCGCTGCCGAGGTTTGGTTCTCCAACATCATCGTACCTCGAATGTCAGCGAACCCGCGTTCAGGGTAGAGATCGATCTGAGTGTTGACGTCAGTGATCCGCGGCTGCGGCACAGTCAGATATTGCCGGTATTTCCTTTCATACTGGGCGCGGTCCTCGTCGATGCGCCAGGTGGTGCGATAGGAATTGAGCATGTTGGTGTTATAGAAAATGTAGCTGCCTACCCCAAGAAAGAGAACAAAGCAGAACGCGAGGGCCGCGATTGCGGAGCCGGACAATTGGCCTTCCGCCTGTTTTAGCCGCGTAGGGAAACTGCTCTCGGTAGAGCGCACCCACAAGAGATTTGTAAGAATTGCCAGGGCTACGGCGGCAATCGCCCAATAAACGTGATACCAGAACAAGGGCGCGGCGAATGGTCCGTAACCATTCATATCAGAATAGGTGTAGGGGGGCGCCTGGCCAAAGCGATAAAGATAGTTCTCCAGACCCATGTTGGGTAGAGCGATGATAGCGATGAAATACAGCACCATCACGAAATGCCCGAGATATTTGTTGTTCACGAGTGTGTGAATGAGCAGGGCCAGCACACACAAGACCCAGAACTGAATGAGACGCACGCCGCAAAGGTCGGTGAAGTAAAGCCCGAGCTGAAAGCGGTAGTAACCATGACTGATCTGAACAATGAGGCCTGAGAGCATGGTGACAAGCAGGATCAGCACCTGCACCAGCATCAAAGCTGCCAGCTTCGAAGAGAACAGCACCCAGCGCTCGACCGGGAGAGCATCCACAATCTGATTGACACCCGCATCCCGCTCCCGCCAAACCAATTCGCCTGCATAAAAGGTAATGATGGCAAGCGCAAATACAAAGAACCCTGCGCTCGACAACTGCAGCATGTTGTAAGTCACCGGGTACGTGCGCGTGGAAAACGGATTGCCGACCCCGTTCGCGGCGAAGATTGCAAATAAGCCGCCTGCCAGCAAAAGAACAAGGAAGAAAACATTCTTAACCGTCTCGCTGAACTGGATACGAGTGAGCGAGAGAAACTGGCTTAACGAGGCACCAGAGCAAAACTCTCGAGCTGGCAGGGGCAAAGCTGGGGTGGAAACGGGAGTGATCTCTTCCTCCGGAGCAATCGGCTTGCGCCCCTTGCCTCTCCAGGCAACGTAAGAAAAGGAGAATTTAGCATACGTAAGCGCCAGTAGTGCTCCGCCTACGCCCAGCCATAAGACCCGATTCCACAGCATGATTCCTGTTAAGGGAATCAGCTGTGTGTTGCGCTCAAAGGGCGTCCAATACCGGGTGAGGCGGTCCATGGCGTTTCCCCCAAACGGATCCGCCAGCGCCGCAGGCACGCTGGCGGTTACACTGCTCGAAAGTTGTTGAGCGACGAAATAACCGATCAGCAGAAGGACGCTGCCAGCATAAACGGGAAGCATCTTTTTCCCCAATGCCGCCAAGGCAAAGAAGATTGCCGTCAGCAAAATCAGATTCGGCAGAACAAGTGTGAAGTACGGGTGCAAATATGCAGCGAGTCGCTGCGGACCAAGCCGTGTAGGATCGAGCCATGGCATTTGCGTGCCGATCCACGCTCCCAAACCCACACTGGCAAAGATCACGACTTGAATGGCCAGCGCAGCAAGAAAGCGGCCTGCCAAATAGTCAAACTTGGTAATCGGTGCAGTAAAGAAGAAATCCGTAGCACGATAGTCGACATCCTGAAAGGTTGCTTGTCCAGCGATGGCGGCCGTCACCACCACGCCGAAGAAGCTCACATAGGCGATGATGATATCCAGGGCAAAAGGAGAGTTCAGTAGAACCTTGCCCCCGGTCCCAAACTCGACGCTAGCGCCCGGCACCGCACCGCCCGACATTAGAGTGAATAGATATCCCAATCCGCAAAAGACGAAAAGATAGACGTAGGTGGAGATGCGCTGCAGTCTCTGACCACATTCGAAGCCCGCAATGGTGAGAACCATGGAACTAATTCAGTGGCGCGGCCAGCGCCGGCTTACTCAGGAAGCCGCGGATCGCTGCGAAGTACAGATCCTCCAGATCGGGAAGAACAGGCTCGAACCCTGCTCCCGGCTGCCCATCGCTGAGGACATGGATCAGGGTCTTTCCGGCGAAGAGTCGCACCATGACCACTTGAAATTGTTCCCCACTCCTGGCTAGCTCACTGGCATCAATTGCTTTCTTCCATATCCGCCCTTGAAGTTCCGCCACAAGGGTGGCGGGTTCACCCGCGAGCAGGACCCGCCCCTGGTGAATAATCGCCATTCGCCCGCATAGGTCGCTGACATCGGAAACGATATGGGTAGAAAGAATGACGATGATGTTTTGTCCGATGGCGCTGAGCAGGTTATGGAACCGAACGCGCTCCTCGGGGTCGAGGCCGGCCGTGGGTTCGTCCACGATGATCAGGCGAGGATCGCCCAAGAGGGCTTGCGCGATGCCGAAGCGTTGCTTCATGCCGCCAGAGAAACTGCCGAGAGGCTTCCGGCGATGCTCCCACAGATTGGTCTGTTGCAACAGTGCATTCACCACTTCGCGCCGCGTTTTCCTGATTCCTTTCAGGGCGGCGAAGTGCATCAGCAAATTCTCTGCAGAGACCTTGGGATACAAGCCGAATTCCTGCGGCAAGTATCCGAGCACGCGGCGTACGTCGTCTTTCTGTTTTAGGACGTCGATTCCATCAAGTGTTGCAGTTCCGCTATCCGCCTCCTGCAGAGTTGCCAGGGTTCGCATCAGGGTGGATTTGCCCGCACCGTTAGGCCCGAGCAAGCCAAACATGCCTAGCGGAATCGTTAGCGAAACGTTGTGCAGCGCTTGCACGCTGTTGCCATATCTTTTGCAGAGATTATTGATTCGAAGTTCCATGCACTCCTCTATCCAACAATATCTGAGTATACGCAGAAAGTGGTCTGCAGGTTCCCGTTGAGACCGGGACGAGATTTCAGGTGAGAGAGATCAGAGGAGTGCAGAACAGCACTTTTCATCCTCCTCGCACTACACCCATGCCCTCTAGCGAGACTGGCGGAGATCAAGAGGCGGGGTGAGCGCGCATGTCGCGATCAGGGGAGTTTGATAGGGTCGTTTGCACTGCGCTGCCGGCATTTATGTCAAGAGTCGACGCTACCGCTCGACAGGGGAGGCTCTTAATATGCCCAGCGGACCAGGGCGGTGCCGACCGTGAAGCCTGCACCAACCGCAGCCAGCAGCGCTAAATCGCCCTTGTTCAGCTTGCCTTGCTGACGCGCGCTATTCATGGCGAGAGGTATTGTAGCGGAGGTTGTGTTGCCATAGCGGTCGATGTCGATAATCACCTTTTCGATCGGCATCCCCAAGCGATCCGCGGTCGCGGTGATGATCCTTTTGTTGGCCTGATGAGGAACAAAAACGTCAATGTCATCCGACGTCAAGCCATTGCGTTTGAGTAGCTCCTCGCAGAGCTCCGCCATTTTGCGAACGGCAAACTTGAAGACCGCCTGGCCGTCCTGGTGGACATAGTGCATCTTTTGGTTGACGGTTTCGTGGCTCGCCGGATTGAGGCTGCCTCCCCCCGGCATGAACAGCGAGCACCCTCCAGATCCATCCACTTCATGCAGGAAATCGATGACGCCCAAGGAGTCCTCGGCCGGTTCGAGGATCACGGCTCCGGCACCATCTCCGAAAATGACGCAGGTTGCGCGGTCGGTGTAGTCGATGATGGACGACATCACGTCGGCGCCGATCACCATGACTTTCTTGTGCACTCCCGAGGCAATGAATCGCGACCCCACTTGCAGGGCATAGAGGAACGAGGAACAGGCCGCATTCAAGTCGAATCCCCAGACCCGTTTCGCGCCCAGCTTGTGCTGCACCAGGCAGGCCGAGCATGGAAACAGCATATCCGGTGTGACCGTGGCCACGATGATAGCCTCAAGATCCGAGGGTGCGATGCCCCGCTCCGCCAACGCCCGCTTCGCCGCCTGCACTCCCAAATCACTGGTGGCAACGCCTTTGTCCACAATATGCCGCTCCCGAATCCCCACTCGCTCGATGATCCATTGATCGCTCGTCTCCACCATCTTTTCCAGATCCGCGTTGGTCAACAGGCGGGGCGGAACATAGGTTCCTAGAGCAGTGATCTTGGCGCGCACGATTTGGCTCACTCGTTGGCTTCTCCGGTTCCAAAGGTAAAGCGTCTATTGTACGCACGCGTCCAGTAATGTCCAAGTAACTCGCACCCGCTCCCGCGAGCCTGGGTGTTACCGGGCCTGGAGCCGAAGGATGTGCAGACTCGGGAAGACAGTCTGGCGAGGCCGCCGCGCAGGGAATCTGAAAGCCAGGCACCGGAGACCCGCTGCACACGCAAGAGCCCGTTACCGTTGCTTCCTTCCGGACCTGGCGGGGTTGGCGGGAAAACGTTGCGCGGGACCGATGCCTGACAGTGAGATTCTAGCAGGAGTCGGGGCGGAGCTACGCGCCTTGCCGGCCGTGATGTTCCCTGCTGCGGGAGGGGACGGATCGGCAAGACTGCGGACCCAGTATCCTGACTACCAAGCTTCCGTACTCTTCCCTTTCCCTGGGAAATCGCCAACAATACAGAAAGCCCATGCTGGTAGCGAACCCTGCGGAAGCGGCTGCGCCCACGGTTACGGTCGCCATGGAGCGCTATTTTGAGATCGCACTCTACCTGCTGATCTTCGTCGGATTTGGCTGCTTGGCGTCGACCGGAGGGCTCGATCTGGGACCGGTTTTGCTGGTCGGCGCCGCTCTTCTGTTTCGCGGATATACGTTGGTCTCCTGCCAGTCCATCCTGATTCCGGAGAGCTGGACGACACCGCTTACGGTCGCTTATGGGCTCTTCTACCTCGCGGATTATTTCTTCCTCTCGCGTACGTTTCTAGGCTCGACCGTGCATCTTCTGCTTTTCGTGATGGTCGTGCGGCTGTTTTCCGCGAGGCGCGAGCGCGACTACTACTTTCTCGCGGTGATTTCCTTTCTGATGCTGCTCGGCGCATCGGTACTGACGGTCGAGAGCACATTCTTGTTTGCCTTTGCCGCCTTCCTGCTCGTGGGCGTGGTGACGTTCATCTTGATGGAAATGCTGAGTGCCTCTCGTCAGGCGACCATCCGGGCCAGTGCTAGCGGGGATGAGGGCCTGGCCAAGGGGCTGGGGCTTTGGTTGGTTCTGTCGGCTCCCGGGTTTGTTCTCTTCCTCCTGCTGGCGGGCGCAGTCATCTTTCTGGTTCTGCCCCGGCTTTCGAGCGGTTACCTGAGCCAATATGCGGTTGGCACCGGAATTGCCACCGGTTTTAGCGACCAGGTGCAGCTCGGTCAGATCGGCGAGATTCAGCAGTCGAGTGCCCTGGTCATGCATATTCAAGTCGAGGGCGACCGGCATGGCATGTTCGACTTGAAGTGGCGGGGAGTGACCCTGAACTTATTCAACGGCCGAAGTTGGTCCAACCCTCACGAACAACATTTTGTGCGCCGCCTGGGCAACCGGTTTGTGTTGGCTCAACCGGACACCAACCATGAGCTTCCCGGCCCGGTCCGGATTATTCGCTATCGAGTTTTGATGGAGCCGGTCGCCAGCAGTGTGTTCTTCCTGGCACCCACGCCGTTAACCCTGGAAGGGGACTATCGGGTGATCTCGATGGACGACGGCGGCGCGGTCTTTGACCCCGATCTCGAACATCCGGTGAATACCTACGAAGCGAGTTCGAATATCGCCGAGCACAGTCCTCGACAACTGCGCACGTCCGCTGCCCAGTATCCTCCCCAAATCTTGTTGAACGACCTCGGGACTCCCGGTGGGCTGGATCCGCGCATTGCCAGCTTGGCAGAGCAGATCACCTCTTCGGCCAACAACAATTACGACAAAGCCGTCGCCATCGAACGATACCTGCGCACGCACTTCACCTACAGCCTTACCTTGCCGCGCACGGTCGAGCGCGACCCGCTGGCCAACTTTCTCTTTGAGCGCAAGCAAGGGCATTGTGAATATTTCGCTTCCGCCATGGCAATCATGCTGCGCACCGTGGGAATTCCGGCGCGGGTGGTGAACGGGTTCCGCACGGGCGAGTTCAACGACATCACTTCCCAGTACCTGGTGCGGGCCAGAGATGCGCACTCCTGGGTCGAGGTGTTCTTTCCCGGCTATGGATGGATCAGTTTTGATCCCACCCCCGCCGCTCCCGCGCCCGCCCGCACCGGTTGGAGCCGAGTGATGCTGTACTTCGATGCGGCCGCCTCATTCTGGCGCGAATGGGTCATCAACTATGATGTCAGTCATCAGCATATCCTTACCCAGCAGGCAGCCCGGGGCGCACTCGAGTGGTTCCGTCACACCCAAACCTGGGCCTGGCACGGGTACCAGGGCTTGCTCGACGCCGCTCGACGCTCCGGAGAAATCGTCTCCCAGGCTCCCTTGGCTTGGAGTGGCAAAGCCGTGTGCGCCGTGTTCTTGCTGATCGTAGGCGGCAATGCTACTCGGTTGTGGAGGGCGATCCGGCGGCAGCGGATGGCGGCACATCCCGAGAAGTTTCCCCGGGCAGCTGCGACCATTTGGTACGAACGCACCATCCGGACACTTGCCAAACGAGGCTTTCGGAAATCCCCGGTGCAAACGCCGGAAGAATTCCTGCACTCGATTCCTGACCTCGCTCTACGTGAGCGGATCTCCCGCCTTACACAATCTTATGAACGGGCGCGCTTCGGAGATTCGGCGGAAGATGCCGCGCGTTTGCCGAAGATCTTTGCTGAGATCGCAAGCGCCCGCCGCCACTAGACCAGCTCCGGATTCGCGCAACCTCTCGCCCCTGGAAGGAGCTGTTGTCCGCCGCCGATCGGTCCGGGGTCTCCGCCCGAGCGATGTTAGAATAAAGCCATTGCATGTCCCACCCGAACCTGACCGTAGCTCCCAACGTCGAGGACGCAACCGAAAGCAGGCCCTCTCCCAGGGCAAGGGTTGGCTTTGTCAGCCTAGGCTGCCCCAAAAACCTTGTCGATACCGAAGTCATGATGGGAATGCTGAGCCGGGCGGGAGCCGAGTTGGTTCGCCGACCGGAAGACGCCGATATCATCGTGGTCAACACCTGTTCGTTCATCGAGAGTGCGCAACAGGAATCGGTGGACACCATTCTCGAGATGGTGCAACACAAAGCCGCTGGTCGGGCGCGGAAGCTTGTGGTGGCTGGTTGCCTGGTGGAACGGTTCCGGGAAGCGATTCGCCAAAGCATTCCGGAAGTGGATGCCGTCGTCGGGACTGGAGAACTCGAAAACATACTGTCAGCCTCCGGAGTGGCGCCCCGGCCCGCCGTCTCTTCCCTGCCCGTACTGGCTTCGCGAGCCGAAGGAGACGCCCGCCTGGCCAAAGGCCGGTTCTCGCGTGCGTCCTGGGATGGAGCCATCGCCGATCTGCCCAACTACTTGTACGACGAGGCCACCCCCCGGGTGTTGTCCACTCCGCCCTATACGGCCTACCTCAAGATCGCCGAGGGCTGTGACCATCCCTGCAGTTTTTGCATCATTCCACAATTGCGGGGTAGGTTTCGTTCGCGTCGATTTGAGTCCGTCGTGGCCGAGGCTGAACGACTGGCTCGCTCCGGCGTGCGGGAAATCACGCTGATCGGCCAAGACACCACCTGCTACGGCGAAGACTTGGGCCTGAAGGACGGTCTGGCGCTGCTGCTTGAGAAGCTTGCCGGCCTCGACGGTCTGCGCTGGATTCGATTCCTCTACGCCTACCCGAACAAAATCACCGCCCGCCTGCTAGACACCATGGCGGCTTCGGAGAAGGTCTGCTCCTATGTGGATCTACCTCTGCAACACGCGTCGCCCGCGGTATTGAAGCGTATGAAACGGGGTGGCGGCGCCGATGTTTTTCTTCGCCTGCTCGAGAACGTGCGCCGGATCATCCCCGCAGTCATCCTGCGCACCTCATTCATCGTCGGCTTTCCCGGTGAGACGGAGCAAGAATTCGACGAGTTGTGCGCCTTCGTCCGCGAAGCCGAGTTCGACTGGATGGGAGTCTTCGGCTATTCCGATCAGGAGGGTGCGGAGGCGTTTGCCCTAGGGAAAAAGCTCTCCCATCAGGAAATCGAGCGCCGTCGCAAGCTCCTGATGCAGATTCAGCGCAAGATCAGCCTGCGCAGCAAACGGGCTCTGGTCGGAAAGCGATTCGAATTTCTGCTCGAAGGAGGGGCCGAAGAAAGCGACCTTCTGCTCGAGGGACGTACTCCAATGCACGCTCCGGAAATCGACGGCCGGGTTTTGGTCAATGACGTAGCTGAAGGTCGCGCGCTCCGAGCGGGTGAATTTTACTGTTGCGAGATCAGCCAAGCACACGACTACGATCTCGTAGCCAAGATCGTCTGAGAAACCATGGCGCGCAAGCCGGTTGTGAAGCTCGACTGTCCCACCTGCAAGAAGCCGGTAGAGAGCCGGGATGCCGATTTCCCCTTCTGCAGCGAGCGCTGCCGCCTGATCGACCTGGGGAAATGGGCGAGCGGCGCCTATGTGATCTCCTCACCGACCCGGGACGTGTCGGATTCCGTCCCTGACTCCCGGCAGACAACATCCGATGAAGAATAATGTCAGCCGCGTGATGGCCCGGGACGGTTCGATCATGAATCGGCAATGACGGCCGCGCTGCGAGGAGCGACCGCGACCGAAGGTGATACGTTGCGCACACTGCACCCTCTGCCCGACGGCCAGGCACGATGAAGGCCATGCACCCCAGCCCGCGGACTTCGCGTTGGGCTGCGCCGGTGGCTACGCTGTTTGGACTTGGCTACATTCCTTGGGCTCCCGGCACCTGGGCCTCGTTGGCAACTACGATCGCTTGGTGGCTCCTGACCGCGGCCGTTCGCCCCAACTGGCAGAGCGCGGTCGCTCTTCTGCTCGCCGGCTTCGCGATCGGCTTGGGCATTCCGGCTGCCACCCGCGTGGCTCGGGAAACCGGACAGAAGGATCCACAGTTTGTTGTCATTGACGAAGTGGCCGGCCAGTTCATCCCCTTCCTTGCGATTCCTGCATCGTGGAAATCTCTGCTGCTCGGCTTTATACTCTTTCGAGGATTCGACATCGTGAAGCCACCTCCCGTGCGTCAACTAGAGCGACTTCGCGAAGGTCTAGGCATCGTCATGGATGATGTGGCTGCCGGCGTCTACGCCTTCGGGATCATGCAGATCCTGTTTCACACCGGACTTCTGCCAACCTAGGCCACCGCGGCGCAGCCGCGAATGAATTATGGGAATCTCTGACCGCTTGCTCGGCAAGAAAAATGTCAACGGGAAACCGCATATTCTTGCGGTGCAGCCTGGGGCAGCCCTACCTGGCGGCGAAGTGCGTATCACCGGCACCGACCTGCGTCCTTCCGAGCTGCGCCGTCCTCGGGTGCGGTTTGGTGAGCTCGAAGGTGCGGTGGTCATCAGCTCCGACCGGTTTCTGGTGGCCCGGGTCCCGCAAGGGGCGTCCTCCGGGCCGATTGTGGTCTCGACCAACGGTCATTCCAGCAACCCACACCAAATCAAGGTTGCGGTTCCCATCGCCGACAATCTGCATCCGGTCACCAATCCGGCCCTCGATGCCGAGGGAAATATCTATATCACCTTCTCGGGTAGCCGCGGCCAAAAAGTCCCCGTCTCGATCTTCAAGGTCGACACCAACTACAAGGTGACTCCGTTCCTGTCCGATCTCATGAACGCCACCTCGATCGCCTTCGACCGCGCGGGGCAAATGTACGTGTCATCCCGTATGCTGGGCACGGTACATCGGGTTGCGCCGAATGGGACCATGTCGGTGTACGCCGAAGGGATGGGCGTTGCCACGGGCATCGCCTTCGACCGCGCCGGAAACCTCTATGTGGGGGATCGTAGCGGAACCATCTTCAAGATTGCGCCCGACCGCCAGATTTTCGTCTTTGCCACGCTCGAGCCCAGCGTTTCCGCATACCATCTCGCCTTTGGACCGCAAGGCGACCTATTTGTCTCCGGTCCCACGACCTCCAGCTTCGATTGCGTCTACAAGATCGACCCTCATGGCAGCGTCTCCACCTTTTTCCGTGGTTTGGGCCGCCCTCAGGGACTGGCTTTCGATAGCGAGGGCAATCTCTACCTCGCGGCTTCACTGGCCGGCAAGCGCGGCATCGTGCGGATCAATTCGAGCGGCCAGGCCAGCCTGGAGGTAGCCGGTGCCGGCTTGGTGGGGCTAGCCTTCGCTCCCGGGCGCTCCGCAATCTTGGCCACCACCAACGCCGTCCATCACCTCGCCTGGAATATCCAAGGAGCGCCGCTTGCGGACGTGCCGGTGTGAAATCGTGCCGAGCGGAAGCAGGCCCGGCGATTCCTCCGAGCTGAGTTCGATCGTTTACACTTTTAGCCAATGAAGGCCGAGATCATTGCGGTTGGCTCGGAGCTACTCACCCCGTTCCGGCAAGACACGAATTCCCTTTACCTAACCGAGAGGTTGAATGACATCGGGGTAGAAGTCACCTTCAAGACCATCGTGGGCGATACTCGGGAGCACCTGGTTCAAGTGGCATCGGTCGCGCTGTCGCGCGCCGATATCGTCCTTTTTATGGGCGGACTGGGGCCAACCGAGGACGACTGCACCCGCGAAGCCGTAGCCGAAGCGCTTGGTCTTGAACTTCGCCGCGACCCCAACATCGTAGCCGGCATCGAGCGGCGCTTTGCCGTACGCGGCTGGAAGATGACGGCCAACAACGCCAAACAAGGCGATGTGATCGCCGGAGCCACCGTGCTGCCGAACGCGAAGGGGACGGCCCCCGGACAGTGGATCGCCGGAAGGTATGAGGGCCAGGAAAAGATTATCCTGCTGCTTCCCGGGCCTCCCCATGAACTCAAGGCGCTTTTCGAAGAGCAGTGTTGGGAGCGTCTCCGCTCGAAACTGCCTCCGCAATTCATCGTGCGGCGGGAGTTGAAGGTTACCGGGCTGGGGGAATCGCATTGCGATGCCCGCGTGGCGCCGATCTACCAGCGCTTCCCCGATGTCCAAACCACGATTCTCGCGGCGGCAGGGGAAATCCAGTTGCACTTGCAGTGTCGCGCCGACTCACGCGCCGCCGCCCAGCAACGAGTGGACGCGCTGGTCTCGGAAATTGAAGACGAGCTTGGGGACTCGGTCTTTTCCGACAATGGCGACTCCATGGAGCAGATCGTGGGTTACTATCTGGAGATGCGGAACAAGACCCTGGCGGTAGCCGAATCGTGCACCGGAGGCTTGGTCGCCGAGCGCATCACTTCGGTGAGCGGCAGTTCTCGTTACTTCGTGGGTGGCGCCATTGTATATTCCAACTCGCTGAAAACCGCCTTGGCCGGGGTTCCCGCGCAACTCATCGAGAAGTATGGGGCGGTGAGCCGCGAGGTGGCCGCGGCCCTGGCCGAGGGAATCCGGCAGAGGAGCGAGGCCAATCTGGGCTTGGCGCTTACCGGCATCGCGGGTCCGACCGGGGGGACGGCGGAAAAGCCAGTCGGGCTGGTATTCCATGCCTTGGCGGGCGATCGCAGTACGGAGGTCGTGGAACGCCGGTTTCCCGGCGACCGCAGACTGATTCGCTGGTTTGCCAGCCAGCAGGCACTCGATATGGTGAGACGAACTCTGCTCTAAGGACCCCCGGTTCAGCTGGTCGGCTCTTTTTGGCCGCTACGACGAACATGCGAATCTTTGTCGCCCTCGACCTCGACGACGCTATTCGCCAGCGCATCCAGCGCTTCATGGAAGGTGTGCGGGGCTTCGCGCCGGATGCGCGCTGGCTTTCTCCGCAATCGCTGCATATCACGTTGAAGTTTATCGGCGAGAAACCGGCCGACACCGTCGAAGACATCAAGCGCGCCCTTTCCGGCGTTCAGGTCGGAGCGTTTGATCTCAGCCTGCGAGGCTATGGGTTTTTCCCCACGGCAAAATCGGCTCGCGTCTTCTGGGTCGGCTTGGAATGCGGTCCCCAGCTTCAGGAGCTGGCGCAAGCCGTGGATCAAGCGACCTCCGCCCTCGGGATCCCGAAAGAAGACCGCCCCTTCAGCCCGCATCTCACCTTGGCGCGCGGCGGAGGAGGCTCGGGAGCACCGGGCTGGCGGAAAGGGGATGGAGCCAATAAAAACTTTCAGTTTCTCGAGGAAAAATTGTCCCGGTTACCGGCTCCGGAGTTTGGTACCATGACCGCCCGTGAGTTTTTTCTGTATCAGAGCCAGCTCATGCGGGGAGGGTCGCGATATACCAAACTCGAGCGATTCCCGTTGCGTCAGCCGGACATGCCGCTGTAAGGGACAGCTCCGCTCGTCCGCTACACCCCGATGACGAGTTTTCTGCTAGTCGCGGCCTATAGTTACCTGCTGGGATCCATTTCCTTTGGCTACCTCTTGGTTCGTGGCTTTCACGGAAAGGATATTCGGGAGACCGGCAGCGGCAACATCGGAGCCACCAACGTCTCGCGAACCTCGCTGCTCTTGGGGGTTGCCACGCTGGTTCTGGACGCTCTCAAAGGAGCCGTCGCCGTCGCCGCCACCCGCGCGTTTTTCCCGGCTCGAACGGTGCTTCTGGCGGCGGCCGCTTTTTTTGCCATTGTGGGACACATTTTTCCCATTTGGCTGAACTTCCGTGGCGGCAAGGGTGTAGCCACCGGACTCGGCGCGTTCCTGGTCTTGCTGCCGACCACCGTAGCCGTGATGATCGGGATTTTTGTGGCTCTCTTAGCGGCATTCCGCTACGTCTCCTTGGCTTCGATCCTCACCGTAGCCTTCTTCCCCCTGGTCGCCTGGGCTGTCGAATCCAATTCGAAGGCGCCGGGAACGCTGTTCTTCTTGGCCGCTTCTTCCCTGCTGATCATCTTCCGGCACCACGAGAATATCCGGCGGCTTTGGGCGCACACTGAACCTCGCTTTGCGTGGAGAAGGAAATGAGCAGGGTGGCGATCATCGGCGCCGGAGCTTGGGGAACCGGGCTCGCCATTGTCCTCGGGCGGAAAGGGGTACATCGGGTCCGCCTATGGGCGCTCGAGAAAGAAGTGCAGGCGTCCATTGCGGCCCACCGGCTGAACAACCGTTTTCTTCCCGGATGCCTCATTCCCGCGTGCGTTTCGGTGACCGGCGATCTCGAGCAGGCTCTCTGCGACGCCCAAATTGTGGTGAGCGTGATGCCATCGCACCACTGTCGACGGCTGTTCCACGAGATGAGCGCCTTTCTGCAGGCGGACATGCTGTTTGTCAGCGCCACCAAAGGTCTGGAGGAGCAAAGCTTGCTGCGCATGAGCGAAGTGATCGGAGCGGTCCTCCAGTCGAAACGGGGATTTGCGCCGCGTATCGGGGCGCTCAGTGGGCCGACCTTCGCCAAGGAAGTCGCCCGCGGGGATCCCACGGCAATCACCATCGCTTCTCTCGATGCCGAGCTTGCAGAAACCGTGCAGCGCGAGTTCAGCGATCCGAGTTTTCGTGTCTACACCAACTCCGACATCATCGGCGTCGAGCTGGGAGGCGCCTTAAAGAACATCATCGCCATCGCCGCCGGGGTGTGCGACGGTCTGGGACTCGGACACAATTCCGCCGCCGCTCTGATCACCAGGGGCTTGGCCGAAATCACGCGCTTGGTGGTGGCCTGCGGCGGACGACCGGAAACGATGGCCGGACTCGCCGGCTTGGGAGACCTTGTTCTCACTTGTACCGGCGGGCTTTCCCGGAATCGCAGCGTGGGCGCGGAACTCGGCCGCGGCCGCAAGCTGGCAGAGATCATCGACGGTATGCACGGCATGGTCGCCGAAGGCGTATTCACCACCCGCGCGGCCGTCGCCTTGGCGCGTGCGCACAAGGTTGAAATGCCTATCACCGCTCAAATGAACGCCATCCTGCACCAGGGCAAGTCTCCACGAGACGCCATTCAGGAGTTGATGACCCGCAGTGGAAAAAGTGAGACTGTGCTCGAGCAAGCCTGACCGTTTTTTCCCGATCCGGGCTGGGCTTACGGCTGGTACCAACCCAGGGCTCGAAGGTAACCAAGACGGCTAGGGAACAAGAGCTTGACGGATCGCAACCCGGGCTATGCCAGAGCCGCCCGCCGACCGGATCTCGGAAAGTCTAGATCCCATGGCGCACGCAACCGATCTTGCTCCGAAAGTACTGCGAAATCGGACTCGAATTGAGTACCTTCGTAACGGACATTGTCCTGCAAGACCAAGCATTTACCAACCAAGCTGCAAGTAAAATCTTAAAGGCAAGTCCGGCGTCTCGCCGGCGAGCGCGGGGAGGCCGTTTTTGCCATTCAAATTGCCACGCCCGTCCCGTCTACCGATTCTCTACGTCATTCTCGGTGTGCTCATCCTGGTCAGCGTGGTCCCCATGTATTTCTATTCGGAGAAGGTGGAATCGATCAACCGAGAGCGGCTGATCACCAACGAGAGGCTGCTGCAGAACACCGTGACCCGCTCGCTCGCCGAAGACATTTCCGAGCATCAGGAACAACTGCGCCTGATGCTGGCAAACTTTTCTTCCGCCCTCGAAGTGTCCAGCGGGGGCGATCTGACTGCGGAACATGTGCAAGCACCGGAGCTACGGGCATTGCTCGAGAATTTTGTCTCTTCCTCCGAAGATCTGGCCTATGCCACCTTGCTGAACTCCGAAGGCAAAGGGATTTCAGCCGGACGCATTGCAGCCGATGCCTTCTTGCAACGCGAACTGGAGCAAGCCTACGCCGCCGCTCGGGAGGGGCGCGTGTACAACGGCCAGGCGCTGGTGGTAGGAACGGGGAAGACGGCGCGCACGGTGATGTTGGTGAGTACTCCGGTCATGGCGGGTGGCCGCTTTATCGGGATGATTGCCTCGGTCGTCGACCTGCAATTTCTGATCCGGCGCCTGCAAGAGGTCAGTCGAGGCGGTCTGACGCCCTATGTAGTCGACAGCCAGGGACGCCTGGTCGTGGGCGCAACCTCCGACTACGCCACCGGCCAAGACATGAGCAAGCTCGAGATCGTGCACAACTTCGTGGAGCAAGGCAGCAAGGCCCAGATGGTGGCCGCCACCAGGGAGTTCAGCCTGCCCGATGGTGAGCACAACATCAAGATGCTCGGCACCTACAGCCCGGTGACCAGTCTGGATTGGGCGGTGGTGGTACAGAAGCCCCGTGCGGAAGCCTACCGGGGTGTCTACGAGATGCAGCGCACCGGGCGCATCCTGGCCATCATGGCGATCGCTTTGAGCGTCGCCCTGAGCGTGTTTGCCGCGCGGCGAATCACCAATCCCTTGGAGGTATTGACCCACTCCAGCCGAGCTATCGCTCGGGGTGATTTCTCCCAACGTGTGCATCTCAACAGCCACACGGAAATTGGCGAACTCGCAGCCACGTTCAATATCATGTCCGCCGAACTCGAACAGTTCGTGCTCGACTTGAAGCGCGCTGCGGTCGAAAACCGTGAGCTTTTCATGGGGTCCATCCAGATGCTCGCCGGCGCGGTCGACGAAAAGGACCCCTACACTCGTGGCCATTCCGACCGCGTCACGCGCTATTCCGTGATGATCACCCGCGAGATGGGCATCTACGAGGAGTACGTCGAAGTGGTACGCATCTCCGCCCAATTGCACGATGTCGGCAAAATCGGCATCGAGGACAGGATTCTCAAGAAGCCGGGGGCGCTCACGGCCGAGGAATTCGAGATCATGAAGACCCACACCACCAAGGGTGCCAATATCCTGCGCCCGGTGGCGCAATTGAAGGATATGATCCCCGGCATCGAGCTTCACCACGAATCCCTGGACGGCCGCGGCTATCCCCACGGACTCAAAGGTGAGGAAATTCCCTTGCTCCCACGGATCATCGCCGTGGCCGATACCTTTGACGCGCTCACCACGAACCGTCCTTATCAACGCGCTCATGAGCCCAAGGAGGCCCTGCGCATCATCCACTCGCTGTCGGGCAAGCGGCTGGATCCAACCGCCGTGGCCGCTCTCACCGCCCTCTATGAGCGCGGCGAGATCCAGGTGGTGCACCCGGCACACGTCGGGCTCGCCCTATCCACGCCGGCCATGGCCACCGAGTCCGGACCTCTCAGTCAAACTCTCAGTGCCGCCGGCGATCCTCACGAGACCGCCTTCATTCAGACCACCCGCTTCTAGCGGTCCCTGCCTGGCGTAGCGTCAATCTACAAGCCGGTCTGGGGCAAATTCGCGCCCGCCCCCCCCTTCGTTGCCTCCCGCTATAATTACTAGTTGCCTCCTAACACACAGCCAGAATTATGATTCAGACCCTTTTCGGCAGCCTAGAGGAAAAACAGAAGCCCAGCTTCTTCGAGCGCATGAAAGAAGCCGTCGCCCGGACGCGGGAAAACCTGTCGGAGCGCATCGAGGACGTGGTTTCCTTGGGCAAGGAGATTGACCGCAGCCTTCTCGACGACTTGGAAGCCACCCTGATCGGAGCCGATCTGGGAACGACTACGACTCGCGAAATCTTGGGCAAGCTGCGGGAGAAAGCCGATCGAAAGCAGATCCAGAACGTCGAGGAACTGAAGCGTCTGTTAAAACAGGAACTGCTGGCGATCCTGAATGCCGCCAACACGCGCCCGGTCGAGAAAGTCGAGGGCAGGCCTGAGGTCATTCTGGTGGTCGGCGTGAACGGCACGGGCAAAACCACCACCATTGGCAAGCTGGCGCAAGTGTTTCGTTCCCAGGGGCAGACGGTCCTGTTGTGTGCTGCGGATACGTTTCGGGCAGCCGCCATTGAGCAACTGGAAATCTGGGGAGCGTCGACCGGAACCGAGGTGATCCGCACCAAACCCGGTGGCGATCCCGCCGCCGTGCTTTATGATGCCCTCCAGGCTGCCTTGGCGCGCCATACCGACTATGTGATTGTCGATACCGCCGGCCGGCTGCATACCAAGACCAACCTGATGGCTGAGCTCGAAAAGATGCGCCGGACCGCGCAGCGTCTGATTTCTGGCGCGCCTCACGAAACCCTTTTGGTCATGGATGCAACCACCGGACAAAACGGCCTGCAGCAGGCGCGCCAGTTCACCGGCGCGGTAGGAGTCACCGGCATCGTTCTTACCAAGCTCGACGGGACCGCCAAAGGCGGAGTGGTCGTGGCCATCAGCCGGGAATTGGGATTGCCGGTGCGTTATGTGGGGATCGGGGAAAAGCCGGGAGACCTTCTACCGTTCAATTCCCAAGAGTTTGTAGATTCGCTGTTCGCGTAGTCCTGCCAAATCCTTGGCGCAGGTTTTTGCGGAACAAGCGCGCAGAACACGAAGCATCGCTTAGGCATCACCCTGGAGAATGTCCGATCACGGAACTGACAGGCAATTTCTCGAGCGCGCGCTCGACCTGGCGCGCCGGGGGATCGCCCTGACCTCGCCCAATCCTTGTGTGGGGGCGGTGCTTGTCGGTCGGAACGGCGCCGTTGTGGGCTCCGGCAGCCACACCTACGAGGGTGTAAAGCACGCCGAGGTGCTGGCTATCGAGCAAGCGGGAGAAAACGCGCGCGGCGCCACCCTCTATGTCAACCTTGAGCCGTGCTGCCATCAAGGTCGTACACCTGCCTGCGTCGATGCCATTCTCGCCGCCAGGATCGCTCGTGTCGTCGCCTGCATGGAGGATCCAAATCCTCTGGCCAGCGGGCAGGGCCTGGAAAGGCTACGGGCAGGGGGGATCGCGGTGACTGCGGGTATTTTGCAGGCAGAGGCCCGGGCGCTGAACGAGTCCTTCGCCAACTACATCCGTCACCATCGTCCGCTCGTCACCTTGAAGGCCGCTATGACTCTGGATGGCAAGATTGCGCCGCCGTCGAGCGAATCGCATAATCCGACCGCGCTCGGTGCGTCGGCGGCCCATGCCGGCTGGATCACCAGCGAACTGGCCCGTGCCCACGTGCAGGAGTTGCGGCACCAGCAGGATGCGATTCTGGTTGGCGTCGGTACCGTCATCGCCGATGACCCCCTGCTCACGGATCGTACGGCGCGGGCTCGCCGCCGGCCCCTGCTGCGGGTCATTCTCGATTCTCGCCTTCGCCTGCCGCTGCAGTCGCGCATCGTCAAGACGGCACAGGAGGACGTCCTGGTACTCTGTTGTTTTCCAGACGATGAAAAGAGACGGGAGCTTGCGAAGCGGGGAGTGCGGGCAGAAACGATCTCCCAGCCAACGCAGACCGGACACCCCGATCTAGCAGCGGTCGTCGATTATCTGGGGGAGAGGGAGATCTCCAGCCTGATGATTGAAGGCGGGGCCATGGTCAATGGGGAGGCCTTGGATTCGGGAATCGTGGACAAGGTCTTTCTCTACTATGCGCCCAAGATCCTGGGCGGGACGGCCTCCGTACCCTTCGCCCTGGGGACAGGATTCGCACGCATCAGTGATGCGGCCCACGTGAAATCGATTCGCCTGCACCGCTTTGGTGAAGATTTCGCGGTGGAGGGATACTTGAAGGATCCCTACGGCGACACGGGTGATGGAAGGCCCAACCCCAAGCACTGAGAGGCTCATGTTCACAGGCATCATCGAGGAAGTGGGACAGGTTCTCGACATCCGCGAGGCCGGCGGGAACCGCCGGCTCACCGTGTCCGCCCCCCATCTCACCAGGCAGCTGAAGAAAGGTGACAGCATGGCGGTGAGCGGTGTGTGCCTGACCGCAGTCGAGATGACCTCCCGCTCGGTCAGCTTCGACCTGGCTCAGGAGACCTGGAACCGAACCTCGTTCTCCCGAATCAAACCCGGCGCTCTGGTAAATCTCGAGCTTCCGATGCGCGCCGACGGACGCTTCGGAGGCCACATCGTGCAAGGGCATGTGGACGGCACCGGCAAGTTTCTCGGCCTGGAACTGATTCCGAACACCGATAACTACTGGCTGCGGATCGAGATTCCCCGCGAACTGGCGCGCTATGTCATCTTCAAGGGATCGCTTTCGATCGAGGGAATCAGCCTGACCGTGGCTGAAATTCGGGGCATCCAGGTGAGGATCGCAATCATTCCGCACACGGTTCGCATGACCAATCTGCAATCGCTTCAGCCCGGGGATCCGGTCAACCTCGAGGTGGATGTGATCGCGAAGTATGTAGAAAAAATGATCGGACGCGAGTCGGAGAACAGCTCGATCACGTTGGATCACCTCATGCGACAGGGCTTCTGACGCTTCACGCTGGCCTTGAACGGTGACCCAGGCAGGCCTCCGAGGGGAGACAAAAGATGGTATCGCCGACCCTCTTGCTCACGCCAAGCGAGCCGAATCCAACTCATCCAACCGCAGAAACTCCTGCACGATCGGTTCCTCGCACTTTTCCATCTGGGGGTAGGTGCCAAAGAACAGAACCTTGGCCTCGTGCAGGAAAACCACGCGATCGGCCAGCTTCTTAGCGAGCCGCATGTCGTGCGTCACGACCACGCTGGTCAACTGTAATTGCACCTTCAGCCGCTTGATCAAGTCTCCCAGCAACTGCGCCATTAAGGGATCGACCATCGTGGTAGGCTCGTCGTAGAGAACGCATTCCGGCCGCGCAGCCAGGGCGCGCGCGATCGCCACCGAACGCTTCATCCCGGTCGACAGGTCCGATGGCATTAAGTCGCGCATGTGCTTCACACCCACCATTTCGAGGAGGCCGTCGGTGACCTCGAGAATTTGCTCTTCGTTTAAATCCTTGTGCTCGCGCAAGGGAAATGCCACGTTCTCCCCTACGGTCAGCGAGTCGAAGAGGGCTCCGTTCTGAAATACCATGGTCACCCGTTTGCGGATGCCTTCCAGTTGTTCTTCGTCGTAATCGGTGATGTCCTCCTGGGCGACCACCACGCGGCCGGAATCGGCTTTCAGAAATCCCATGATGGTCTGCAGGGTGACGGATTTCCCCACGCCGCTGCGCCCCAGAATGCAGACGGTTTCGGCGGGCATCACATTGAAGCTGACGCGATCAAGGATCAGTTTGCTGTCAAAAGACTTGGAGACGTCTTCAAACTCGATATAGGGGGCCGCCTGTTCGTTGTTGCCCATGCCCGGTCTCTGTCTCTTCCCGGCTTCTCCTCAGGGTGAATGATAGTTTGATGATAAACGATGGGGAATGGCGGGGCGTTCCTGAGAACCAGGCGACGGAAGAGCTCGACCCTAGGTCTCGGAAACTGAGTGGCGTCTCACCTCTGCCAGCTCTTGCGGAGTATTGACATTGCGAAACATCTCTCGAGAAAAGCCGGCTCGCGACAAGGTTGCTTCGTCGATCACCTGGGTTCGGACCTTGGCAAAGAGGAGATCGATCTTATTCTCCCCTGCTTCGAGCGACTGCTGGGCAACCTCGGCAAACTCCCGTCGATATACTGCGCACAGGGGCTGCAGCCGACCTCCAACGCTGGGCACGGTAACGCTCGCAGGCGATTCTCGAGCCCGCGCAAGCAAGTAGGAAAGAAGCTGGCGATTGAGCAAAGGTAGATCGACAGCCAGTATAAGATTCCAGGGGGACGCAGTCGTTGAGAGCGCGGCGTGAATTCCTCCCAAAGGACCACGCCCGCGATAGATATCCTCGATTACCACGACAGCAAGGTGGGCAAATTTCTTGCCATTCGCCACGATCCGGACCTCGGGCGTTAGCTCGCGGGCCAGCGCGAGAGCGTGCTCCAGTAAGGTTCCCTCGTGCCAGGGGAGAAAAGCTTTGTCCGTGCCCATACGCCTGCTTTCGCCGCCAGCCAGCACGAAGCCAGTCAAGTCAACCACACCGCGATCCTAGCCGAAATCTGCAAGAAACCGGCTACTCGTTCGAGTCCTAGGCCAAGTTCCCCGCGATCCTGGGGTTCGCCGTCATGAGGCGCGTGCCATCAGAACCTTATGGCGAGGGGGGGACCTAGGTGCCCTTCGGAACCGCATTCGTCACATTCGGCGACCTGGACCTGGTATCGGCTCCGACGTCCAGGCTTAAGTCGGTCGACCAGCAGTCCACCAGAATCTTCCACTCCCCTGCCTGCCGCCCGATTACCATCACGTATTTGCCCCGCTCTTCACGGCGCTTGCCCGTCGTCGTCGGCACCAGCATCGTGCAGCGGCCGACCTCGTACGCAATCTCCCCGAAGATTTCCACCCGCAACGGTTCCATTTGAACTTCGCCCAAGCCCGCTTCGAGCACGGAAAAAAACAGCTCACGAATCGACCCGGTGCTCCGTACAGGAGGCACATTGGGGCGTAGGACCATGGCATCAGGAGCATACAGGTCCACGAGCTCATCCAAGTGCTTGGTATTACATGCCAGGGCCCAATCCTGGGCCAGCTGGCGAAGCGCCGTCTCCGTCCGACTGAACCGGGCTGCGTGCGTGATGCGGCCCTTCGAGGTCTCCCGCGCGGGAGGCGCAGTCGCAGTCCGCGGATCGAAGTCCCCCTCTGAGGCCATATCTTCGGAGGAGCCGAAGTAGTGATGGTGGTAGTGATGATGGTAATAATGGGGACCGGCGGCCGTTGGCAGTGAATGGGTTGACTTTGCTTCTCCCGACGCCGCAGGACCTTCCTCCGGCCCGGCTTGCAGCGGGACACCGCATTTGGCGCAGAAACGGTTCCCTCGCGGATTTTGGCTGCCGCAGCCGTGGCACCTGCGCCCTTCCTGAGCTTCGGCGCCTGGTGCGACCGATCTGGCAAGATCCATCTGGAAGGCAACCTTTTGCGCCGCTTCGAGAGCCGTGAGGACCTTTTCATCGGTGGGCTTGGAACGGACCATCTCCGCACTCAGCTGGCGAAGCATATCCTCCAGGCCGGAACTTGTTTCGTCCGGGAGTTTCTGCTCGGCAGGCGGGTTCTTGGGCTGAGTGGGCGGTTTTCCCTGTTCCACGTGTGACTCCAGGTCTTTAGGTTGCTTTTATTCTAGCCGAAATCGACGGGTTGCCATGGCCCCGGAAACGAGGAACCGTAGCCCGATTTGGTTCCCGTTGCGGAGAGCAAATCGGCCGCAATTTCGAATCTTAAAGCTGCGAAAGGATGCATTCTCCCCCCCCGGGCTTTGCCGGCTCGCGGCTTAGGATGCCCTCGGGGAGCGCAAGGTAATCAGCGTAACCTCGGGAACGCAATGGAAGCGCATCGGGATGCGGATCGTGCCCAGGCCTATGTTCGTATAGAGCAACAGCCTACCCACTCGGTATTGGCCCCGCGGATATTTTCGCGCATACAGAGGCAACCAAGGTGCGCCAATGCCGGGAATCCAGATTTGCCCGCCGTGGGAGTGACCCGAAAGCTGCAGATCGACCGGATAGCGCGATGCCTCGTCGGCAAAATCCGGCTCATGCACGCATACGACGACTGATTCATGGCTGGGCACACCTTGCAAAAGCTGATCGAGGCGAGGATGTCCTTCCATAGAATCCAAACCGCACAACCATAGCCGGTTTTGTCCGCGCTCAAGAACATGCGACCGGTTGCGAAGAACGGTAATGCCCTGCGCCTCGAGAGCCTCGGTAACAAAGTGTGGATCCGCGGTGACATCGTGATTTCCCAGCACGGCTAGGCTGCCAAGCGGCGCGCGTAATTCGCGCAGCAGCTTTGCGCAGGGTTCCGCAGCCTTTGCGGCCGCCGGCTCCGGCGCTTTCGAAAACAGAGAGGTGGTCACAAAGTCGCCTGTCAGTACCACGAGATCCGGATTCAGGCCATTCACAATCTGAATTGCCTTGCGGATCGGGGTGACCGCGAAGCTCTCGCTGTAGTGAAAATCGCTCAACTGGGCAATGGTGAAGCCGTCGAAACAGCTGGGCAGTCGGGGCAATGCCATTTCGACCCGCACCAGCGCGGCGCTGCTCGGCTCCCGGATCAGTCCTTCTTCCCCGAAAGCTAGCGCGCTGGCGGAGACAACTCCGGCCGCAAGCAGAAATTTGCGCCGGCTTAGAGAAGCCAATTGCGACTTCTCCATAGGCTTTCGAAGCCTTCAACTCGCATGGGTCCTCTATTGATTCTATCGAAAACGGGGGATTGGGGTCGGGGGGGCGGTGGGCCTAGCGTGCACGGCGGTTTCCTGACCTACGGTGGCTGCCCCCCAGGTTTCTAGCGAAGCTATGTAGATCAGCCAAAAGGAACCATGGCTCCGCAGCTCAGTAAGCTGAATAGCATGCGAGGACCTTGGGATCAAATTTGAGACGAAAGTCTCTACTCCGCCCCTGCAAATTTTTCACAACGCCCCTGTTCCCAGGTGCATCGGATACAGGGTCGGTCATCGCGTCCGGGGAGGAATAATCCCATGGCAACAGTCCTCGCGCAGCCAAGCAGCACTCACACCCCCTCGCTCGCCAGGCGCTTCACAGAGATTCGCAACACCACGGTTGGTATCACCGAGGGGCTCACAGCCGAGGACCAGATGGTTCAATCCATGCCGGACGCCAGCCCCACCAAGTGGCATCTCGCGCACACCACCTGGTTCTTTGAGACTTTCATTCTCGAACCCTATGGCGATGGCTACAAGCCGTTTGACCCACGATTTCGACACCTCTTCAATTCCTACTACAAACAGCTAGGTTCCCATCCCCTGCGCGGTACACGGGGACTGATGTCGCGCCCGACGTTACCGCAGGTGCACGCCTATCGAGCCCATGTGGACAACGCCCTCCTGGCAATTCTCGAACATGCGCAAGAGGAGGTGCTCAAGCGGGTCGAACTGGGTCTCCACCACGAGCAGCAGCACCAAGAGCTGCTCTTGACCGATCTCAAACACGCATTGTGGTCGAATCCGCTCCGACCGGAACCCTCCACGGAAATGACCGATGCCACCGCCCCTTCGGCAATGCGCTGGACTGAGGTGGATGGTGGCATTCACCTGATCGGCCATCGCGGCGAAGGGTTTGCCTTCGACAATGAGAGCCCGCAGCACCAGGTTCTGCTGCAGCCCTTTCGCATCGCTTCCCGGGACGTGACCAATGCCGAGTATCTTGAGTTCATCGAGGACGGCGGCTATCGCCGCCCCGAGCTGTGGCTCTCCGACGGATGGGACACGGTCAGTGCCCAGGGTTGGAACGCCCCGCTTTACTGGGAACGCTGCGACGATGGCGGGTGGTGGCAATTCGTCCGGCAGGGAAGGAAAAAGGTCCACCCGGCCGAACCGGTTTGTCATGTCAGCTACTTCGAGGCCGACGCTTACGCTCGCTGGAGGGGTGCTAGGCTTCCGAGCGAACAGGAATGGGAGGTCACGGCCGTTCGCATGCCGTCGAGCGGGACTTTCCTTGAGGACCGTATTTTCCATCCCCAGCCGGCCCAAGGAGAGGGAAATCAGCAGATGTTTGGGGACGTTTGGGTATGGACCTCAAGCCCATACATCGCATATCCGGGATTCCGGCCGGCCGCGGGGTTCCTGGGCGAGTACAATGGCAAATTCATGTGCAATCAGTTGGTGCTGCGGGGCGGCTCTTGCGTAACCCCTCGCAGCCACATCCGTCCCACTTACCGTAACTTTTTCCCACCCCACGCCCGATGGCAATTTACCGGGCTCCGGTTAGCCCAATGATCGCTCGCGAACTGGTTGCGCTGCCCTCCTACGCAGACGAAGTGGCCCAAGGTCTCGCGAGCCGCCCCAAGTCGCTTCCTTGCAAGCTCTTCTACGACGGCGCGGGTTCAGCTTTGTTTGAAGAGATTACTCGTTTACCCGAGTATTACCTGACGCGCACTGAACTCGAGATTCTGCGGGAGCGGGCGGATGAAATGGCGCGCACCATGGGATCGGTTACCGTAGTGGAGCTGGGCGCGGGAACCGCGGCGAAAACCTGTACCCTGCTCAAGTCTTTGTCACGGCGGCAAATCGGGGTTCAATATTTTCCCGTGGACATCTCCCGCGCCGCCCTGGAGCAAGCGCGAGAGCGCGTTGACACCGTTTGCCAGCAGATCCGGGTCCGCCCCGTCGTCGCCGATTTCAGTGACGGTTTCGAGTTTTTGCGCGACATCCCGGGCAAGAAGTTGGTCGCCTACCTTGGTTCAAGCATCGGCAACTTCGACCCAGAAACCGCAGTCGCGATGCTAAGCGAGATCAACCAGCAACTTGCGGCTCAGGACACGCTGCTCCTCGGCACTGATCTGGTGAAAGACGAATCGATGTTGCTGGCTGCCTATGACGACTCGCAGGGAGTTACGGAGCAGTTCAACAAGAACATTCTCGCCCGCCTCAATCGGGAGCTGTTTGCGAACTTCGATCTGGACGGTTTCCGTCATGTGGCCCTTTGGAATCCGCCAGAGTCCACGGTCGAAATCCACCTCGAGAGTCTTCGGGCTCAAAGTGTAGATCTTGCCTTGCTCCCCATGCACCTGCACCTCGCTAAGGGAGAACGCATTCACACCGAGAACAGTTACAAGTACAC
>JASHSL010000258.1 GCA_030040855.1 Terriglobales bacterium | reverse complement strand
GCTAAAGGGGCGGACACCATGGATAGAACCAGGGTTGACAGCTGCAAACTTGGACACTCTCACACCTAGAAATCGATGACCCGCTTTTGGTGCAATTGCCCAAGAAAGTTTCTGACGTCCTCCGCGATGCGAGCAGGATCCCCTGCACTATAGATCTGCTGCAGGTCGGCGACAATCTGCTCGATCGTGCGCTCACCGTCACAGCGCTCAACAATTTCCCGCCCCGTACCCCGCAAGCGAATTGCCCCTTCCGGAAACAGCAACATTCGTTCCTCGCCCTGAGCTTGCGCCCAACGGCATCCGGCCGAAAGACGAGGGCGGGTTGCTGGCGGTAGTGTCATCTCAAACCTTATCCGGCAGGAACGCTCCCGGAGGCGGCCAGGCCGGTTCGACATAAGCAAAATAAAGCGCGTCCAGTTGTGCCCACAAAATGTCACATTTACGCTGTAGGGCTGTCACCGCGCACTCTTGCTCAGCTCGCGTTCGGGCATGTTCGGCAACCCAGTCGAAGGCGAACTTGGCATCCTCTGGAGCTTCGTTCAAGCGTGCCGAGAAGTAATCCAAACCTCCCGCCAGCCAGGGATAGTGTCTTTTCAGTGCTCCCATCCGCAAGGCAATCAGGTCGCGGGAAAACAGTTCCGTGAGAGAGGAGGCCACTGCTTCGAGAAAACTGCGGTTTCGCACCAAGTCGAGATAGGCGTCGACGGCGTAGCGCGTCGCCGGCAGAACGCCTTCGCCACTCCGGACCCGATCGCGCGAGAGGCCAGTCGCTTCACTCAGTCTGAGCCAACGCTCAATACCGCCATCGCTATTCCTGTCTCCATCGTGATCGACAATCCTTTTGCGCCAGGCGATGCGAAAATCGCGGTCTTCGCTGCGCGACACGATGATCGCATCCTTGATCGGGATTCGGCTCTGATAGTAGTAGCGGTTGAGCGCCCACGCCTGCAGTTGCCCTCGGTTCAAACGACCTTCATGCATCATTTGGTGAAAGGGATGGCGGTGATGGTAGCGCTCCCGGCCTACCTGTTCGAGACGAGCGGCGAGCTCCGCTTTAGTAAGGGGCGGAAGCTCCCGATGCTCTGTCACCTGATGAACAGCCATGCGCTTTAGCCCCTCTTCCGGCCGACCGACATCACCTTGCGGCCCTCTCAGCCAATCACGTAGGGGCAAATACTTCTACCAACATACCAGAGTAGGTTGGATTGAAAATGGCACAAGCCTCAATAGGTAGGGGAAGATAAGGCGCCAGTCTCGGCAAATGCTTCAGTCATAGGGGCAGGCATCGTCCACGCCACACTCCGGTTGGATCGATGATTCGCAGCGCTTCTCGCCAAGACCTACTTCCCGAACCTCCTGAATGCGGGAGGTTACGATCGGGTTCTGATAATCCGGGTGGCAAAACTCCAGGTGCATGCCGCGCCCGATAAACCGCTGTTTTAGCATCGCCCCACCCCAGGTCGAACCTGCAATCGCAACCTCGACCGGTTGAGGACAGAACTCCGGGTGACCGGAGAGAAGGGCTACGCCTCCACCCAATAGAACGGCAGTGTAGCGGTGATGTTGCGTCTCGATCTCAAGAACCGTGGACGGCGGCAAAGCGCTAAGTAGCACTCCACCTTCAATTTCCGACTGCACGATGTTGCGATTGACTTCATCGCTCAGGTTGGGATGAGGTGCAAACATCCGTTTCTGGCAGGAAGTGTATCACGTCTTCGGCCCGATAAGGTGTACAGGCCTAGGATAGTCGCCTGGCAGGCTCGCGACGAATCCGGCCTATACCTGCGCCCTGACCTGTCTCATCCGGGCAGGGCGCTACCGACCCAGCCGTCCGGTCCTGAAGGCTACGGTAGCGCCGCCTATTTAACCTGTTCAGAATCTATGTGATCTGAGGCAGCTGTTCTAGTACACAACGAGATACGCTGTCTCGCTTAGTAGGAGGACCCTGTAGCAAACTGATGGTGCTTACAGGCTGAAATGGCGCACTAGCTTGAATCCTTGGTCTCGAGCAGTTTCCGCGCAGCGTTCAGCTCCTTGCGTTTTTGCGGATTGACTTCGGGGTAGGCTAAGCGAAGGCTCTCCAGGGTCTCCACAATCGCTGCCGCCACGACTACCCTGGTAAACCATTTGTTGTCCGAGGGAACCACATACCAGGGTGCTCTTGGGGTGGCGGTGTGCACAATCATGTCCTCATAAGCCTTCATGTAGTCGCCCCAGCTGGCGCGCTCGTGGATGTCGGCGACGGAGAATTTCCAGTTTTTCTCAGGTTCCTCCAAGCGCGCCAGGAAACGGCGCTTCTGTTCCTTTTTCGAGAGGTTAAGAAAGAACTTGCGAATGACAACTCCATTGCGTGCCAGATAACCCTCGAAGGCTTTGATATCTGCGAATCTTTCCTTCCAAATATCTTTCGTGACTAGGGAGGATGGAATTCTCTCGCTCTTCAAAACCTCGGGGTGCACGCGGACAACCAAGACTTCTTCGTAATACGAACGGTTAAAGATGCCAATTCGGCCGCGCTCCGGCAAGCGCGTACTGGCTCGCCACATGAAATCGTGGTTCAGCTCCTCTGAGGAAGGAGCCTTGAACGAGTACACCTGGCAACCCTGGGGGTTGACGCCCGACATAACGTGCTTAATGACCCCATCCTTGCCGGCGGCATCCATCGCCTGAAAGATGAGTAACACCCCCCAGCAGTCCTGCGCGTAAAGCTTGTCTTGAAGCTCCGCCATGGAAGCAATCCCCTGCTCGAGAAGCTTTTTTGCCTGTCCCTTGGAGCGGAGAAGCCCCGTATCGCCGGGATCAAAATCCTTGAGCCGGAACTTCTCGCCATCGTCTACGCGATACGGCGTTACCAGCTTGCGTGCCCAGCTCATCGTCTCCTCCTGCGTCAGGCCTCGGAACCCAGGAGTCTATAACAAGACCGGGTTGGCGCGGGAGTCGGAGGTACGCCGTTTGCGGAGCTGCGCTGGCTGCGGTCGCGAGGCCTTGTGGTTGCCCAAGGAAGTCCAGGGCGTGAAGCCTGTACCCTGCGCCTTCGGCCTGTGGGAGCACGGCAGCCTGCGATTACAATAACCGGCTGAAATCGCTGCTTCGGGCGAACCTAACGCGATGCGCTAAGAGGTTCAGCATGCCGTCCAAAGTCCTTAGAGTCGAAGTAAAGGAAATCCAGGCGCTCCGTGCGCTATTTCTTCAGGAAGCCAATTGCCAGATTCGGTACAACGCCTCTCATGAACGCGGATAGACGGACTCCTATCTCCTGGTGGTGGACGATCTCAGAGTGGGCTGTGGCTCCACCAAGGGGCAGAAAACGAAGGACGGGTTAGCAGCTGCTTGCCGTTTGCCGCGCCCGATAGATTATGATTTGCTCCTATCCGCGATGCTCTGTGGATTCTCGCAGACAATCAGCGCGGAGGTCGCACTGTTCGAAGATCACGCCTCCACAGGCTACGCCTTGCCGGGCGCAGTGGTTCGTCCCAGGCTTGGCGATGACCGGGTTTTCGAGCACAGAACTGCCCGGTGGGTGATTACGTGGTTGAGCGGAACGGCGAAGTGGTTGCAACCGGTGGATTTTTGCTCCATTGCAACCAGCCTTTTGCGGATTTACATATGGAGGTCGGGAAGACTGCCGCCGCCGTGGAATCGGGAGCTTCCTGGTGCAGGAAGTCAAGAACCAACGCTATCTCGCGGGCAGAGTTCCAGCGGCGCGATGCGAGATCCGGAATGCGGGTTCACGGGCGACCCTGATCAAGGCTGGCCTGAGGGTTTGCGGCTTCATGCTGAGGGGGGAGATGGAGACGATGCGGTTGTAGATCTTTTCTCTCAGCCAATTCGGAAGGTCGAAGGAGAGAGGCTTGGACCCAGAAGGTTGAGGCTTTCGATAGCTACCATCGATCCTTTTGTGGGCGAACTCTGTCATACTCTTCCAGAACCAGACCGGACTTTTTCGCGGGAGATAGGTTATATGACTCTTTCGAGACGGAGATTCTTTGGCATGGCTGGAGCCGCCGTCAGCGCCCTTACGACTCTGCCGCTCAGCCCTGAAGTCTTGCGATCCTTTGGGCCGATGGCGAAGGCGACGGGAGATCTTCCTGTTCGCCTGGATAGCAACGAAAACCCGTACGGCCCTTCACGAAAGGTCCTGGAATCCATGCTCAGCGCGGTGACCACGGCGAACCGCTATCCCCGGCCCGAGTATCGAGGATTGGTGCAACGCATTGCCGCCATGCACAGGGTACAACCGGAACAAGTGCTGCTAGGTTGTGGATCAAGCGAGATTCTACGAGTCGCGGCCGTGGCATTACTCAGTCCGGGTAAGAAGTTCGTGCAAGCTTCGCCGACCTTTGAAACCGCGGAGCGCTACGCTCAGCTGGCCGGCGCAGCCGTGATCTCCGTGCCTCTCGACCGGGAATTTGCACATGATCTCGACAGCATGCTCTCGCGCATCGATGTTACGACGCCACTCATCTATATCTGCAACCCCAACAATCCGACCGGGAGCGTCACTCCGCGAGGGGCACTCGACGCATTCCTTGCCCAGGTGCCAGCAACCACGACCGTTTTGATCGATGAAGCCTATCACCATTTCGCCTCCCAAGAGCCAGGGTACGCGTCGTTTCTCGATCATCCGATCGAGAATGATCGGATCATTGTCTCGCGCACTTTTTCCAAGGTATATGGACTCGCCGGAATGCGACTGGGGTATGCCATCGCAAAACCAGCTTTGATTTCCCGATTCCGTCCCTATCTCACCCCCATCAACGTCAATGCGGTGGTGCTTCGTGCTGCGCTGGTTGCTATGGATGATGCGGAAGGTATCGAGGATTATGTTGGGAAAAACGCAATGATTCGCCACGAGTTTTTCAACCAGGCAGAGGCTAGAGGACTGAAACCGATCCACTCCAGCACGAATTTCGTGATGATGGATGTCCATCATCCGGCAAAGCAAGTGATTGAGCATTTTCAGCAGAACAACGTGTGGATCGGACGCGAGTTCCCTGCCCTCGACACCTACATTCGCGTGTCGCTGGGCAAAGCGGAGGAGATGAAAGAATTTTGGCGAGTTTACGACATGCAGGGCGGGAAGATAGGTTCGAATGAGGCCAGAAAGGGATGATCGCGTGTCTGATCGGCGATCGAGGCGAAATCCTTGGCCGCCGCTCCGAATCGCTGCGGCCGACCCATGGATGAATTGCCCAAAAGCCGCCGCGCAAGGCAAAACAGCTACGGTGACCTTCCCTCAGGTACCCACGACGATGCGTTTTCTGTCCGTATCGATGGGGTTAGCGGTGACGGTCCCAGTCTCGGTAAAACGCGGCAATGGCGTCGGCGACAAGTTTTTGCTGATCATCCGTCATCTCGGGAAAGATCGGAAGGGCCAGGACTTCCCTGCTTGCTGCTTCGGATTGAGGCAGATCGCCGAGCTTATACCCGAGAAAGTGGAATGCCCGCTGCAAGTGCAAAGGCATGGGATAGTAAATCTCGCTCGGAATGCCGTGATCGCGGAGGAAAGCTCTTAGCTCATCGCGATGAGGAGCGCGGATCACATACTGGTGATACACGTGGGTGCATTTTGCTGCGACTTGAGGCAAGCGGACGATATCCGTCAGTCTATGGTCGTAGAGAAGCTCCGCGTAGCGCTCAGCCTTGTGCTTTCGCCCCGCGGCCCAAGAATCAAGGTGCCGCAGTTTGACGCGGAGAATGGTGGCCTGCAGAGCATCCAGCCGGCTATTCATTCCGATCAGTTCGTATTCATATTTCGTTCGCCCCCCGTGAAGGTGCAAGACACGAAGCCGGTCGGCCAGCTTCTCGTCATTGGTACTGAGCATGCCGCCATCGCCGGCTCCGCCCAGGTTTTTGGAGGGGAAAAAGCTGAAGCATCCGCAGAGACCGATGCCACCCACCGGTCGGCCTGCATAGGTCGCACCAATTGCCTGAGCAGCATCCTCGACCACAGGCACGGAGTTGCGGCTGGCGATTTCGAGGATGGCGGCCATGTCGGCGGCCATGCCGTACAAATGAACGGGGATGATTGCCCGAGTCTTGGAGGTAATGGCGGATTGCAGCTTGCTGGCATCGATGTTGTAGGTGCTCGCGTCGATGTCGATGAATACGGGCCGCGCCCCCAGCCGGACGACTGCGCCCGCCGTGGCCACAAAAGTGAAGGGAGTTGTCACTACTTCGTCGCCCGGCCCGACTTCGAGAGCCATCAGCGCCAGAAGCAGCGCGTCAGAGCCGGAGGCGCAGGCGACGGCAAAGCGTGAGCCGCAGTAGTTCGCGATTTCCCGTTCGAGACTCTCCACCTCCGTTCCCAGAATGAAGTGCTGCGATTCCATCACGCGCCCGATCGCAGCGTCGATCTCCGGTTTGATCGTGCGATACTGGGCCTGCAAATCAAGAAAGGGAAAAGCCTGGGCGCAGGCGCTGCCTTCGAGGTTGGCCACGTTTGTGTGCACGCTCTTTAAAGGATACCCGCTTGGGTCGCTTGGATGGAATCAGCAAGCACGCTTGCCCGCTCCAGAGATGGCTCATCCCTCGCTGAGGAAACCGGCTTTCGCCGCCGTCAAGATCGGGAGTCGTCTCGTTGAAGAGACTCTTCGGCGAGCTAGAATGGCGGCTTCAACCAGGTTCACCGATGGCGCGGTCTACACTATTACCGCTTTCTCCGCTGATAGATTTCTCTTCCTCTCCTCGAGATACCTGGGCAAGGCATCCTCCCAGGATGGAATCGACAGGCCCAGAGAACGAAATTTCGCTTTGCTCAGAACAGAATACGCAGGACGTTTCACCGGGCTAAAAAAGTCGCTGGTTTTGACCGGCGCAAGCTTCGCCGGGATGCCCGCACATTGCAAAATGCCTCGGGTGAACTCGTACCAGGAGCACTGCCCTTCGGAGCTCAGGTGATAGAGCCCGAAGCGATCGGTCGACACCAACTTGCATACTGCCTCCGCCAGATCGGCCGTGTAGGTGGGGGTAAGAACCTGATCCTCGACGACGCGGATGGGCTCTCCCGCCATCGCCTTCTTCAGCATGTTCTCGACGAAATTGCCGCCTTTCCCGCGACTGCCCGCTGTTCCATACAGTCCGCAGGTTCGGATCACGAAATAGCGGCCGCCGGTGAAGGCCATCAAATGTTCGCCAACAAGTTTCGAGACACCGTACACATTCAAGGGTGCCGGACGGTCGTCGACCTCATACGGCGTGTTTTGCGAATACCCTCCGAAGACGTAATCGGTGCTGAAGTGCACCAAAACCGCGTCTGCACGCTTACAGACCAAGGCCAAGTTCATCACTGCCGAGCCGTTCACCTGAAAGGCGAGATCAGGCTTCCTCTCGCATTCTTCGACCTTGTGGAACGCGGCGGTGTTGAGGACGATCTCGGGCTGGGCTTCCTCGATGACATCGGAGACACGCTGGCTATTGGAAACCTCAATCTGCGCGTGAGTGAATGGAAGTACGTTGTGTCCGGCAGCTCGAAAAACCCGAAGCAGATCGGTCCCCAGCTGTCCATTAGCTCCAATCAGAAGTATCTTCACCGCACAACCTCGGCCAGGCTTCCAGTTTGCGACAGCAGCTTCCACGTCTCAATGTTGTAATACTGGGGATTATCCCAGCCCTGGAATTTTTCCATGTTTTCGATCAGCTGTTTTACGATGCACTTTACATCGTAATTGGGATGGAAGCTCAGCACCTTTTCCGCCTTCTGGATGCTGACTTTGTAGTTGCGGAAGTCTTTCTTGTGTTTGATGATGAGACGCAGGCGCAGGCCGAGCTGTTCTTCAATGGCCATCCTCCGGTGTAGTTTCCCGAAGCTACGTTGAAGATGCCAGAAATCTTCTCGCTGGCCTCGATCGCGCGTACATAGGCGTTGGTCGCGTCCTCAATACTGAGAATCGGACGCCAGATCGACGGATTATTGAGGGTGATTTCGCGGTTACGCACACCATTCCTAAACATGGTGTTAATAATGAGGTCCAATCTCATCCGCGGGCTGTAACCGCAAACCGTTCCCTTGCGTAACGAGATGACGGAGAAGTCATCACTCGCCAGGTTCATTACCGCCTGTTCGCCCTGTAGTTTCGAAATGCCATACCGATAGGACGAGGAAACAGACCTAGTCTCGTCAAACAACTCATTATCGGTGTAACCATAGACCGAGCAGGAACAAGCGTATACGTAGCGCTTGACGTTCGCCTTTTTGGCAACATAGGCGAGATAAGCAGGAGCTGCCGCATTGAAGATAAAGTTCCGACTGGGCGAATATTCAGCCATGGGATGGTTCGATAGGCCCGCTAGGAAGACAACCTGCTGGTAGGATTCCAGATCCGGAACGCTGATATCGAAAATTTCTTTGTGGATGATGCCTGCTTCGGCGGGAAGATGATTGCCAAACCCAGAAAAGGTCTAGGACATCGACCTCATAGCCACGATCGATCAGTCGTGGCACAAGGGTTGAACCAAGATAACCAGCACCACCGACAACCAAGATTCTCATGGATTTACCTTCCTACCAGGCTCTGATTTTCTGCGTACCTGAAATTTTCCGATTCGGGCGAAGATAGCCACTGCTGTAAAGTCTGGGCTTTGCGGTCCTTGTCCGACAACTGAACATCGGTGATTGGCCAGTCGATGCCGATGTCCGGATCGTTCCAGCGAATGCCGGACTCACCCCGACTGTTGTAGATACCGGTGCATTTGTACTGAATCTCGGCAAACTCGGACAGTGTGCAGAATCCCCGGGCAAAGCCCGCCGGCGCCCAAATTTGCTTGCGGTCCTCGGCCGAGACTTCTGCGCCGAACCACTTTCCTAGCGTGGGGGACCCCTTGCGTATGTCGACGGCTACTAGAAAGGCGGTTCCGCGAGTTACGCGCATGAGCTTTCCCATCGGCGGATCCCATTGAAAATGCAGTCCGCGGAGAACTCCTCGTACAGAGCCCGAGTGGTTGTCCTGAACAAACTCGGTCGGTAAACCCAAGGCTTCGAACCGGTCGGCACGGAAGATTTCGGTGAAGAATCCGCGGTGGTCCCGGAACACCTCGGGAACGATGACACAGACCTCACCCAAATGCCGCGACTCAATCTGCATTTCCATGCTTGGATTATGTCACCGGACTCGGCCGACCATTATAAATCGAAACCCTTCGCGCTTGAATTGTTCACCAGTCCGATGACATGGGGCTTCTTACCAGAAACCGGTCCCCTGACAACCCTGGTGAGTGTGAATTCAGGTCATAGTTGTTTGCCAGAGGTATTGGAGTCAAGGGAATGCTGCCTGCCGTCAGTTGTGTGGCGTTGATCAACCCCGCCGGGGAGGAGGTGCAAAATGGCTGGTAGCAGGTAAGAGTCTGGCCCGCGAAAGCGGGTTGCCTGCTGATCTCGTCCCTCTGAAGATGGCGAATCGCGTTATGGGTTCCGCGTGCCCCTCATCGTCGTGTCTCCCTACGCAAAACCCATGACGGGCCCGATCCATGCGATCGGGAATAGTCCCTATTGGTTCAGCACTGCATCACATTATTCCAATCCGGGCCAGCTTGCTTCCCTAACACTTTTTGCCTTCCAGGTTTGCCCAGCAAGCTCCGCCATCGATCAGGTGTGATTCTTCGTCGAGCAGATTTATCGTGATGTCCTAGACCGGGCTCCTCCAGAAGTTGCCAGTCTCGCGATCCACTGGTCGCGTCGGCAGGCTGCGAG
>JASHSL010000257.1 GCA_030040855.1 Terriglobales bacterium | reverse complement strand
TGCGGTGTTGGCACCAATTCCGAGCGCCAGCGTGATCACCGCGGTCAATGTGAACCCCGGCGACATGCGCAACTGGCGCAAGGCGTAGCGCAGATCCTGGAACAAGATTCCCACGGCGGCCTCCCCCGGTCGCGATGCTGGCATTTCTCGTGACGCACCTTCCCTGCCAAACAAGCGGGCTGTAAGTAGATGATTTGCAAAGCGATACGCTCATAAGTCGCTGTTCTTGAACTCGGCCTCTGTACCGGATCGAAAATCACTGTCCGAAATCGAACAACAAACAGCTACAGAAGCTCCACCATTCCGCAACAGAGCAGGACCATTCTGTTAGGGACTCTTTGCTTGCATCAATCAGGCTTCAAGTGGGCAAACTGAAACGAATAACGCCTGCTGATCGATGGGTCGGAATTCTTACTGTTCAACCTTAACAAGTTTCACCTGGATCACCTTGCGGTCGCCTTCTGAAAGCGTTAAAGGTTGCGGTTCCGACTTGTAAGCGCGACTTGCCGGTGAAGACGGAAATCTTGCGTATACGCGATAGTTGCCAGGTGCAAGGTCCGTCAGCAAGAAGTGCCCGGTTTGATCGGTGTCTATATGAAGACGACGAAACCGGTTGTAGGGCGTGATGGGATCCGGATCGAGACGTGCTTCTGCTCCAATCACCGGTGCCCCGTCACCGTCTGCGATCGTACCCTCGAGTTGTGCGCCCTCAGAGCCGATGGTCACTTCCAGTTTTCCGGCTGAACTTTCTCCTCCCACTTGGATCCCTTTTTCAAGCACGTCATCCGTGCCGTGTCGAATCGACTGGACATAGCTGCCGCGCTCCAACCCCCAGACCGATACAGCATAATTGCCATCGTAGACTGATTTAATTTCGAACGTGCCATCTTTTCTGACTACGCCACGTTCGCTCGGTAGTCCCTCGTCATCGACGGGAATTAAGTCAATGTTAATTCGATCGATCGTTAGAGCCTTCAGTCCGTTTACGTTTACTCGTCCCCGAATCGTAGCTCCGATTTCGAGAGGAATGGTCAGTTCGATATTCTCTTGAGCAACCTCGACCTTTTGGCGCGCACGCAAGGCTGCGTAGCCACCTCCCTGCTCGTTCCCTTTGGAAACAGCAATGAAATAGATGCCCTCGGGAATATTTCGCAGCCGGAAGTGGCCGTTTTCGTCGGTTGTGTCCTGGCGATCAAAATCAGAACCAATATCGTCCACCGGCTCCAAGCTGACCGATACATGCCCGCTCGGTCCGGTTGGATCGACAACGCGTCCAGTAATCTCAACTGTCTTAACTCGATGCATAAGAACATCCGCTTCTACCTCGTCGCCAGCTTTTAGGGATATTCGCTGCCCCTGATCGACTTTGGTTACGCCGGGATAAAAAACCGACGCGTACTCGCTGCCGACCACTTCTCGAACCAACGAGCTATCGTCTCCGACCGCATTGAGGCTCGATACATCATCCGCTCTGACATAGTATTCGCCGGGTTCGAGCCCGAAAATCCGGTACTGTCCGCGATCGTCTGTTTTGGCCGACGACGCCGGCTGCAATAGACGCATTCCGTTGGTGAGTGAGCTTTCCTCTTCCAGGTCTTCTTCATCGGGCTTGCTCAATGCGGTGACTTCGACACCCTCCATCGGTTCACCATCTTCGTTGCTGACGCGTCCCGTAATGACAGCCGCCCGCGTCATACGGAAGAGAACACCTTTGACTTCCTCCCCATCCTTGAGCGATAGAATCACATCGTTGTCGTGGCTCGTAGCCTTGTAGTACTCGTCCAGAAACCCAGCGCGGCTCGCAAAGAATCGATAGCGTCCGGCAACGATGTCTTTGAAAGCAAAGCGGCCATCGGAATCAGAAGGCGTTGCATATAGTTGTCGATAGGAATGTGAATCCTCTGGCACCAGCGCCACACGAGCTGATTTCAATGGGCTGCCAGTTGCTGCGGTTACGACCCGACCCGCCACAACGCAGTTTTTGTCTGCGGTCTTCTGAGAGCGGGTCGTACTTTGCCAGAGGATCCTGCTTGTGAGCAAGTTGCAGAGCAACACGATTACTGCAGAGATGGAAAGCAAGCACTGCATGGCTACCTCTTGACAGCCGAGGATCTTGGCCGGTGAGTTACAGACCGCCGAGAGCATTATGGCTCTGTGAAGCCGTTCATGGGACGCTTCTCACACCCCGCCGAAGGCGGTTGCAAAGCCCCAATGCCGCTGACCGAGTCCCTTCTGCGGCTAGGTTTGACACGCTCTCCAGCCGTAATCGTGTTCTATTCGCCGGGACCGGGCGGCGCGGCGGCCGAGTAAAAGCCCGAAATACTGGCACTCTCTAAGATATGATGCTGCCTTCCTGCCTCGAGCAGCGAGTGATAGAGTCCCTCGGGAAGGGCTGGAAAGTGTGACGGGAAAACTTGCCCCTGGAAGAATACGCTCAGATCTGTATCGAGGGCGTACACCGTAAAAACATAACGGTGGCGCACGGGCTCAATGGTGGTTGGCGGGCAGGGCCCGTCGTATTCGGGGCCAAAGTCGAAGTCATTGTAGATTTGAACACCAGCCGGGCTGCCTTTGACGCCGGCATTCTGGGGAAGCTCGGTAGTATCCGCCGAGATGTTGTAGATTCCCCAATGCGTAAAGGCAGCGTCGATGTCGTAAACGGTCACAGCGAAGGTTCGCGTCCCGCGCGGAGCATTGGTCCAGGACAGCTCAGGCGATTCATTTCCTCCGGTCGTGCCATTCGAGGTGCATTTGCCTAAGGAGGGATTGTTGGCGATCATACTGAGGGGCAGGGTCGCGTTGTCCTCGAACGTCGTGCTGCTTAATCGGAAAGGATGTCCCCAATCGGACTTGTCTGCGTCGGCGCCCTTAAGCGGCACCACAGTCGCCGGGACTAGTGTTAACAGCACAACTGCGAGAAAGCTAATGTAGAGTTTCATGGGGAAGTTTCCTCCTGCGCGAATTATCGTTCGGGAAAGACTGCAGATGGCCGGAAAGATCGGAAACCCCGAAACGCGTCACAGGGCTCTCATCCCAGAATCTCTTGTTACCGCCAAACTAGCTACGATCGTAAAGGTCTCGGGCTTTCATCGGAACATGGCAGCAATCTTGAATCCGAATCTCCCTTTTGGAGTTGCTTGACTTGAAGAACGAATTGTACACCTCTGAACCATGCCATGGTGCGTAAGGAGATGACGGCATCCGCATGCCGGCCAGTCGAGAACGTCTTTGGCATGGTCCGCCTCGGGGTTCGATGCAGATCTTGCTCAGGCCTTGATGAGCATCATTCGTACCGCAGCGCCAACATGGGGTCGACCTTTGCCGCGCGTAGCGCCGGAATGAATGCCGCTAGCGCCGCCACCATTCCCAACAGCAAAATTACGGTAATCCACGAAAGGGGATCCGTTGCCTTCAGTCCAAACAGGAAGCTGTGCAAGAGAAGACTGCTAGCCAGCGATAAGGGAATCCCGATGACTACACCGGCCGTCACCAGCAGCATGCCTTCGCGCAGTACGAGCTGCATCACATCGCTACGCGCCGCTCCCAGCGCCATGCGCACACCGATTTCCCGCGTACGGCCAGCCACCGTGTACGACATGACACCATAGAGTCCGACGCAAGCCAGCATCAGGGCCAACCCGGCAAAGAATACCGAGAGTTTCGCCAGCGCGATCTGGTTCGCCGCGCTGTCATTCACCAGCCTAGCGAGCGCCTTCGCAAACGAGATGGGTAGATTAGGATCCACCGCTTTGATTTGACTTGCCACGTTGCTGACTGCTGCGGATGGAACTCCTCCGACTTGCGCCTCGAGAATGATCTGTCCGGGATTGGGCACTTGTTGAAATGCCATGTAGAAACGCGGCTGAACTCCTTGTTTCAAACCACTGCCGTGGTCCTTGGCGTCATGAGAAACCCCGACGATCGTGATTGGCTTATCGAGCCAGTCCTGATCGTCAATTCTGAACTCGCGTCCGATCGGGTTCTGTCCCTGAAAGAAATGCTTCACCATGGCCTGGTTTACCACCGCAACGCGGGTTGAGGACGCGCTGTCTTGCGCCTCAATTCCCCTGCCCGCGAGAATGGGAATGCCCACGGCTCCGAAATAGTCAGGGCCAACGTAATCCTCGTTCGCGGCGCGAGCCTCAAGGCTGTCGTTGAAGCCCGGCACTAGGATAGCGTCGGTCGATTCCGTCCCGGAGAATAATCCGTTCGTCGAGTACGTGACCGCACGCACGCCGGGAGTGCTGGCCACACGCACGACAAGTTGCTGGGCGAGCGCCTTCATCTTTTCGCTGCTATATCCCGCGGAAATTGGGTCGATGCGGGCGATGACCAGGTGGGTGCGATCGTAGCCGAAGTCCTGGGCCATTAGTTTTTGCAAGCTGCGCACCAAAAGGCTGGCGGTAAACAGCACCAACAAGGAAAGAGCAACTTGCCCCGCGATCAGCCCTTTGCCCAATCCGAATCTGGAGCTTGGCTGCGGAGTCGTGCGCCCCGCCTCCTTAAGCGCCGAACAGACCGGGACTTGGATCGCACGCAGCGCCGGAATCAGCCCAAAGAAGATTCCCGTCAGCAGGGTTATGACGATGGTGAAGGCAAGA
>JASHSL010000256.1 GCA_030040855.1 Terriglobales bacterium | reverse complement strand
AAAGCGGAGCGCATCTTTGGCTATGATGGAAAAAGCAGGGTAGCGGCAGGCCTTGCCGATTGCGTACTTCGGGAGAACCAGTGACCTCACCCAAAGAGAAGTTCGAGACCAAGAAGTTGCCCATGATGCCCATCCGGGATGTGGTCATCTTCCCTTACATGATGACTCCCTTCGTCGTGGGCCGGGAATCGAGTGTGTGCGCGCCCTCGAGGAGGCCTTAGCCGCCGACAAGAAGATTTTTCTCGCCACCCAGCATGATGCCGGGGTCGACGAGCCCCGGCCTAATGAGATCTACCAGGTGGGCACGGTGGTCAACATCGTCCAAAGCCTCAAGCTCCCCGATGGGAACATCAAGGTTCTGGTCGAAGGCATCGAGCGGGGCAAAATCTTGTAGATCAGTGAAACCGAAGGGTTCCTGCAGGCTACCATCCGGCTCGCCCGCTACGGTACGGAGACCAACTCGCAGATCGAAAGTGGCATGCAGCGGGTCACCTCCCTGTTTGAGCAATATGTCAAGCTCTGCCAGTCGCTGAACTACGAAACCATGATCGCGGCGGTGCGGATGGAAGATCCAGCCAAGCTGACCGACACGATTGCGGCCAATCTGCAGCTCTCGATCGAGGAAAAACAGGGCTTGCTCGAGATTTTCGATCCAGCGGAACGCTTGAGCCGGATCGGGGATGTATTGGACATTGAGATCGAGAAGTTGAATATGGACCGCACCATTCAGTCGCGGGTGAAGCGGCAGATGGAACGTGCCCAGAAAGAGTACTACCTCAACGAGAAGATCAAGGCCATCCAGAAAGAGCTCGGGCGCGGCGAGAAGAGCGAATTCGACGAACTCAAGAAAAAGATTGAAGTGTCGGGGATGCCCAACGAAGTTCGCGACAAAGCCTTGCAGGAGTTGAAAAAGCTGGAAGCCATGCCGCCCATGTCGGCCGAATCCACGGTGTCGCGGAATTACCTCGACTGGCTGCTGGCGGTGCCGTGGAAAAAGCGTTCGAAAGAGATTCGCAACCTGAACCGCGCGGAGAAGGTGCTGAACGAAGATCATTACGGCCTGGAAAAGATCAAGGACCGGATTCTTGAGTTCCTGGCCGTGCGCCAGCTGGTCAAGAATCCCAAGGGTTCGATCCTGTGTTTTGTCGGTCCTCCGGGAGTCGGCAAGACCTCGCTCGGCATGTCCATCGCCAAAGCTACCGGCCGCAAGTTTGTGCGCATGTCCTTGGGCGGGGTGCGAGACGAGGCGGAGATCCGCGGGCACCGACGGACCTACATTGGCGCGCTGCCCGGGCAGATCATCCAGATGATGAAAAAGGCGGGAACCAAGAATCCCGTGTTCATGTTGGACGAAGTGGACAAGATGTCGATGGACTTTCGCGGAGATCCCTCGGCGGCACTACTCGAAGTACTCGACCCCGAGCAGAATTTCATGTTCATCGATCACTATCTCGACGTCGAATATGACCTTTCCCAGGTCTTCTTTATCGCCACCGCCAACGTCATGCACACCATTCCTCCGGCGCTGCAGGACCGGATGGAGGTGCTGCGCCTGCATGGGTACACGGAGCAGGAAAAGGTGGAAATCGCCAAGCAGTTCTTGGTGAAGAAGCAGATGGCGCAGGCGGGGTTGACGGAGAAAAATCTTAAATTCACCGACGACGCCATCCGCGGTTTGATCCGTTCCTACACTCGGGAAGCGGGTGTGCGCAATCTGGAGCGCGAAATCGGCAACGTCTGCCGCAAGGTCGCCCGCAAAGTGGTCAAAGAGGGCGGCAGTTACAACGTCGTCATCACTCCGGAAAACGTCAACGATTTCCTGGGCGTGATCAAGTTCCGCGACACGATCGCCCACGAGCGCAGTGAAGTAGGGCTGGTGTCCGGGCTGGCATGGACGGAAGTCGGCGGATCGATTTTAAGCACCGAGGCAACCGTGGTCGACGGGAAGGGAAAACTGACGCTGACCGGAAAGTTAGGCGACGTCATGCAGGAATCGGCACAGGCCGCCATGTCCTATGTGCGCTCGCGCGCCCAGCGCCTGGGGCTGCCCCGCGATTTCTATCGCAGCATCGATATCCACGTGCATGTGCCGGAAGGCTCGATTCCAAAGGACGGTCCGTCGGCTGGCATCACCATCGCCACTGCGATCGCCAGCGCCTTGAGCAGGATTCCGGTTCGCCGCGACATCGCCATGACGGGCGAGATCACGCTGCGAGGCAAGGTCCTGCCCATTGGCGGGCTCAAGGAGAAATTGCTCGCCGCCCATCGCGCCGGCCTATGCGAGGTGATCCTGCCGCAGGAAAACGAAAAGGACCTGGCGGAAGTACCGGAGAATCTGCGCAGCGAAATGAAGCTGTGTTTCGTCGATTCCATGGACCAAGTCCTGGCCCTGGCGCTTGAACAACCTCTGCCCAAGCCAATCTCCGATGTGGTCCCTGACACGGCCTCGCCCATCGCTCCCCTGCCTCCTCCTCCGACGGAGGGACCGACGGCGCACCAATAGGGTTGGCTCTGCCCGCTGCCGGTGAGCGGGCTTGACAGGCAATTGCGGCATCCTTAGATTGGGTATTCCAGCCAAAACAGACGGTTCGCTGGACGCAGGACAGCTCGAAGCAAGGACGCGCCGGGCTTCTGGCGTCATCTCCGGACCGAGAAGGGGCAGGAGTCCTGACTATGTCCAGTGCCGACACCGGACACCTCGAGGTAAGCTTGTTTTCCGAGTTTCCCCAGACGCAAACTGAGGACCGTCGCACTGGAATCTTGCCCTCCCAGGCCGTCCGCAACTTGATTGCGACCGGGAAAATCAGCGCCCGCCGGCCGATCGGGGAAGAACAGATCCAGCCCGCCAGTCTGGACCTGCGGCTCGGCGATATCGCCCATCGCATCCGAGCCAGCTTTCTGCCCGGTCTCGAAGGCAAGGTGGAGGGAAAGATTAAGGAACTGCGCATGACCCGCGTCGATCTGACCGGCTCCGCGGTCC
>JASHSL010000255.1 GCA_030040855.1 Terriglobales bacterium | reverse complement strand
CTTTCCCCCACCGAAATTCCCCCGCTGATCCCGGTGCAATCCATAGGAGCTTTGCGGTGAACAGAAATTGTCACGTCGATTGAGCGAGGACTCTCATGACACAGGCAGAACTGGCGTATCGAGAAAATGTGGAGGAAACGGGAGAACGCGACCAGCTGATTCTGAAAGAGCTGCCCCAGGTATATTACATCGCGCGGCGAATCTGTGAACGTCTACCGCAACACGTTTCGTTTGAAGACCTGGTGCATGCCGGAGTCGTCGGCTTGATCGAATCTGTTCGCAGCTATGACGTGCGCAAGGCGGTTCCCTTCCATGCGTTTGCCAAGTTCCGCATCCGCGGGGCCATGCTCGATAGTCTTCGGGATCTCGATTGGGCCTCCCGCCCCCTGCGGCGGAAAGAACGGCAGATCGAGGAAGCGATCAGTAAACTCTGGGCGAAACTGGGCCGCCAGCCTGAAGAGGACGAAATTGCTGAAGAGATGGGAATCTCGATCGAAAAGCTACACGAACTGGCACAGCGCCTGGATGGGTTAAAGCTGCTCGGTCAACAAGTGAGTTTGGCCTCCGATACCTCGCAAAACCAAGATCTGATCGAGTCAGCTCCCAGCCGGGACGAGAGCGCCTTCGATCTCCGCCTGCGGAGCGAGATTCAGGAGCAACTCGCGCAGGCCATCGCAACCCTGACGGAAAAAGAGCAGCTGATCATTTCGCTCTATTACCGAGAGGAACTCACGATGAAGGAAATTGCGAAGGTCCTGCAATTGGCAGAATCAAGAGTTTCTCAGATTCACGCCTTGGTCCTTCCCAAACTTCGTGCCGTGCTGGAGAAAAATGCGGTACGCTGAGAGGCAAGTACCGATCGCGTCCGGAGCAAAAAAGGTCCGGGAATGAGCAAGTTTGACATACAGGGTCTGACGAGAACGTTCTTCGGCGGGAAGGACCGACGCGAGTGTGCGAATCCCACATGCACCACCAAGCCCAAGCAGCAGATAGGGATACGCTTCTACGAGCAGTGGTTTTGCGGACCTGACTGTTTTGAGCGGGCCGCGCGGCAGAAGCTGCTAGAGCTGATGCCAGCCCGAGGCAAACAGGAAAAGCCTCCGAGTTTGCGTATGCCCCTGGGCCTGGTCCTGGTGTCCCGCGGAATCTTGAGCCATGAGCAACTCAAAATTGCCCTCGATCAGCAACGTACGAGCGGGACCAATTTTGGAGAGGTGTTGCAAGAGCTCGGTTTCGCTACCCAGCAGCAGGTGACGGCGGCGGTCGCGGCGCAATGGGCCTGCCCGGTGTTTTCCTTAGGAGAACGCCCGTTGCCGACGGCAGTGCATATTCCCACGCGTCTGCTGGAGCTCTATGGAATGCTCCCGGTCCACTTCCAGGAAGCGGGGCGCAAGCTGATGGTCGGGTTCATTACCCGCGTGCAACACCACATGCTCTCCACCATCGAACACGTGACCTCGTGTACGGCGACCCCTTGTTTCATCACCGATAACGAGTATCGTCGCCATTTGCAATCCTTAGCTGTCGTGAGCGTCGAGAACGAGCTGGTTTGTGATCGCGCGAACGGCCCGGCCGAGATCGCGAAGCTCGTACGGGACCAGGCCAGCTACGTGGGCTCGGAAGAGGTGCGTTTCGGAATGTGTCGCGATTACCTCTGGGGCCGACTCCTGGGCCAGCAGGAATGGGACCTACTGTTCCGCTTGCCAGAGGATTAGAAGATGGTGAGGGGCGCTAAAGCTCGGAACGTTTCCGGCCGATTAATGCCAGCAGGTGCGCTCCATGCTGGCAAACACGAGATTCAGCGAATGGCACAGCCGGGCTCCGTTTCCCGGGTATCTTCCGGGCGGCTTTCCGCGAACCGACCCTAAAGTCGGGCTCAGCTCGGAATTCCCTTCCCCTCCGGCGATGCCCGATGCAGTCGTTCTCCTCGAACTGTCGTTGGCGTCGAACATCGCCGACTTGAATGCGGTCACTGGATTGATTCGTACTGATGTTGGCCTGACAGTCGAGCTATTGCGGCTAGCCTTTAGGGAGCGGGGCAGGCATCGCGCGAGCTGCTTGAGCCTAGGGGAACTGGCCGTCGATCTTGGCCTGGAAAAACTGAGAACCATGGCGGCAGCAACCACCCTTCTCTCGTCCCGCGCACAGGGCAAGGTTGCTTTTGACGCCTGCCAAGAATTTTGGAAACGGGCGCGACAAACGGCCCAGATTGCCGAAGAGCTTGCCCTTGAAATTTCGGCCACGATTCGAGAAGCAGCCTATATCGCTGGCCTGCTTTGTCATGTCGGTATGCTTCCGCGGTTGCTGGGCTGGGCGGTTCCCGGGATTGAGTCGGCTGATCCTGCCGAGCTTGGTTTCCGTATGATCGAAGCCTGGAAGTTTCCATCGCTCCTGGTGGAAGCCATCCGCGGAGATGAGCAAGCGTGCACTTCTCCCCAGGCCCTGGGCTTGCTTCGGCTGATCCGCACCGCGGACCGGCAGGCAGCCACAGCGCCCATCGTGACTCCTGCACAGGTCGCCAACCGAACCCCAGCCTCCTCCTAGTGGGGCACAAAGCTATCGCCTGAAAGAAAGCCAAATGAGTGCGTGGTTAAAAATCCCACGTTGGTTCTCCTTCTACTCCGCTCGATTGCCCCATCCTTTTAACCGCCCTCTCATTTTGAAGTCAGAGTCCGGTCCTTGTTCAATCACTTACCACCGGTGAGCGCCGGAGTCGTGTGGCCCTGCTCGTGCTTCCCTCTGCCGAGGAGATTTCATGGACAGCGGGTTCTACGCAGCATGCACGGCGCTGATGGCGCGAAGCCAGGCGCTCGATCTGGTTGCCAACAACTTGGCCAACGTCAGCACGCCCGGCTTTCGCGCGCAGCACGAGATATTTCGTTCGCTGCTCGCAGGTTCCTCCCTCTTGCCCATGTCCGATTTGAACCAAGCGGTGAACAATTACTCGGTTCTGGGCGACAGCCGCTTCGATTACTCTCAAGGCAATCTCGAGAAGACCGGCAGCGACTTCGACTTGGCCCTGCAAGGACCGGGGTTTTTCGTGGTACGAACCGCCGCCGGCCGAATGTTCACCCGGGACGGCAACTTCCACGTCTCGCCCAAGGGGAGATTGGTAACCGCCGAGGGAGACCCGGTCCTCGGCGAGACCGGTGTCGTCGATATCGTCGGCGGCCCGGTTTCGATCAGCCCCGATGGAACCATCTCGATCGACGGAGCAGTTGCAGGAAAGTTGAAGATTGTGGACTTTCCCGCGGGAACCGCGCTTGAGAGTGTCGGCAAAAGTTATTATTCGGCGCCTCCAAAGAGCGAAGTTCCGGCCAACAGCGCAAGCATTGTGCAAGGATCGCTCGAAACCTCCAATGTAAACCCGGTCGCAGACGCCGTGGAGTTGATTACACTCGAACGCAATGCGGAACTGATGCAGCGCGCCTTATCGATGTTTCATTCCGATATGAACCAAATCGCGGCCGAGGACTTGCCGCGAATTCAACCGATCCCGTAAGGGGGAAACGTTATGCTTCGTGCGCTTTATACGGCCGCCAGCGGCATGGTCGCGCAACAGATGAATCTCGACAACATTGCCAACAACTTGGCCAACTCGAGCACGGCCGGATTCTACGGCCGGCGGCTTCAGTTTTCGGATCTGGTCTATCAGAATCTGGTCATGCCCGGCGCGGCGGCGACGGCGCAGACCACGGTTGCGGCCGGCCTGCAAGTGGGACTAGGAACGACCCCGCAAGCGTCCGAGGTGATCCAAACCCAGGGAAATTTCACTTCGACTGGAAATCCTTTGGATCTGGCCATTCAAGGGCTCGGTTTCTTCCAGATAAGTTTGCCCGATGGCACGATTGCCTACACCCGCGGCGGCTCCTTCCATCTGGACGCGACAGGCAACATCGTGACCGCCGACGGCAATCCCTTGCAGCCCAACATCACCATACCTGCCAACGCCACGACGATCACCATCGGCTCCGATGGAACGGTTTCGGTCACTGAAACCGGACAGACCGCAGCTTCGCAGGTGGGCAGCATCCAACTGGCTTTGTTTCCCAACCCGGGCGGCTTAAATAGCATCGGCAACAACCTTTTTCTGGCGACCACGGCCTCGGGAGAGGCCATTGTGGGGGCGCCGGGATCAGCCGAGGGATTGGGAACTCTTCAGCAAGGGATGATCGAACAGTCGAACGTAGACATCGTGGAGGAATTTGTCGAGATGATCGTCGCGCAGCGAGCCTACGAATCCAATTCGCGGGTCGTAACCTCGGCGGATCAGATGTTGCAGGATCTGACCAATATCGGACGTTAAGGGGAAGGGATGAGAGGCGAAAGAAAGACCAGAACCCTGACGAGTCTCGGTTTGTTGTGGCTCCTGATCCCTCGAGCCGTTGGTCAACAAGCCGGCGCCCGATTCCCCATTTCCTCAGAACGCGTCGCCGAGGCGATCGCGGCCGCCGGCGTCCCGGTTCGCGCCGCGCAGGTGAGATTTCTGGCGCAAGTCAACGCCCTCGGACAGGATTCGGGCCTCGAGGTGATCAATATGGCGAAGTGGTCGGGGGACACGTGGAAAGCGGAGTTGCGATGCTCCGACCAGCGAGCGTGTCTGCCGTTTTATGTCCTGGTACAAGCTGAGACAGCGGGCGCATTCGATGGCCTCCCCACCCTTCAGGGCAGGCCTTTCGCGAGGCGAAACGTTCCTCTATTCCCTAGAAGGCAGATTCTCATGCGCAATGGCGATCTAGCGACCTTGGTGTTTGAAAACCCAAGCATACGTATCACCATGCCTGTCATCTGCCTCGAGAGCGGCAATCGTGGGCAGACGATCCGAGTCGAAAGCACCGATCACAAGCGATTCTTCAAGGGGGAGATCGTGAAACCCGGGCTGCTCAAGGTCGAACTTTGAGATAGGAAGATCCATGCGTACGAAAGGCTTACTCTGGCGAAGCATCGCGGTATCGATGACCAGCCTGTTCTTCGCTATGCCGCCGTTCCTGCTGGCCAACAAGAAGTCGGCTAAGCAGGATTCCGACCAATCGCAGGCCGCCTACATCGCCCGGGCGCAGGATGAAGCGCAGTGGGCTCCCCCCCCGAGCCTGCCGGGCAGTCTCTGGGTTCCAGAGGGTGCCCTCAGCGATATGAGCAGCGATTATAAGGCGCGCTATGTGGGTGATGTCGTCACCTTGACGGTGGTCGAATCAACCTCGGCCCAGACGACCGGAGACGTCAATACGTCCAGGGCGTTCCAAACAAGTTCTGCCATTACCGCTTTGCCGGGCAAGCTGAAGACCGGCGGAGTGAATCCTCTGTTCGGCGCGAATTCATCCACGGCCCTGAAAGGGACGGGCGAGACTGACGCCGGGGACACACTCACCACAAATCTTTCCGGACGCGTCCTCGCGGTCTTATCGAACGGCAACCTGGTGGTTGAGGCGGAACGCTCGGTTCTCATCAACAGCCAGCGCGAGACGATGATAGTCCGTGGAATTCTTCGACCAGGAGACATTGCGCCGAACAACACAGCCCCTTCGACGGCGCTGGCCAACCTCGAGATTGAACTCAAGGGCAAGGGAGTGGTTTCTGATTCCATCAGCCGGCCCAATGTGATCATGCGCACTCTGCTATGGTTGATCGGATTCTAAGCCGGAACGGGCGTTTGCCGATGATGCGTCCTTTGGTTCGGTTGGGCTTCGATGCCTGCCTGCTGAGTCTCCTGGTCCTAACGCTGTGCGTGCGGGAAAGCGCCGCCGCAGACGAGAGCGCCAGGCAAGTACTGATCCGGGATATCACGACGATCGCCGGTATCCGGGAGAACCCGCTCATCGGCTATGGTGTCGTGGTCGGCCTGAAGCGAACCGGCGATAGTCAGCAAACTTTGTTCACCACACAAACCTTAGCCAACGTTTTGCAACGCTTGGGTCTTCAGATTCCTGCAGCCACAGTGCAAACTAGAAACATCGCTGCGGTGATGGTTACCGCTTCTCTTCCTCCCTTTGCCCAGCCGGGGACGACCATCGATGTAACCGTTTCTTCTGCCGGGGATGCGAAAAGCCTGGAGGGCGGCATCTTGTTGCTCACGGCGCTCCACGCTGCCGACGGTAACGTCTACGCGGAGGCGCAAGGGCCTCTCACGTTGGGCGGCTATACCGCGGGTTCCAGTCTGAATACCAAAGAGGTGAATCATGCGACCGTAGGCCGGATACCATCCGGCGGCACGATAGAACGTTACGTTGCGGTAGACTTGAACCATCTGACGACGCTGTCGCTGGTCCTGCGCGAACCTGATTTCGCGGCAGCCCGCGACGTGACCGACGCCATTAACCGCGATCTTGGCAAGGATGCAGCCTCGTTCTCCGACAGCCGTCGCATCGATGTCAGCGTGCCCCAATCCGGCATGGCTTCCGTGCCCATGCTGATCGCGCGCGTGCAGAACCTTGCCGTTTCCGTCCATCCCCCAGCCAAAGTCGTGCTGAACGAGCGGACGGGCACGATCGTGATGGGCGGAGACGTCAAACTCTCGCCCGTCTCGGTGTTGCATGGCGGTCTCACGGTCGAGGTGTCGACCACGCTTACAGTTTCGCAGCCTGCCCCTCGCTCCAGCGGCAAAACCGTGGTCGTGCCAGAGACAGATGTCGAAACCAAGGAAGCGCCGGTTCGTTCCATCCAGTTAGGCGCCGGTGCGAGTGTCGAAGAACTCATCAACGGTTTGCATGCCATGGGTGCGACTGCCCGGGACGTTGTGGCCATCCTGCAGGCGATCAAGGCTGCCGGCGGGTTGCAGGCTGAATTGGAGATCCTGTGAGCACGATTGAGTTTCCTTCGAGTACATCGAGCGTCACCACAGCGGATCTGGCGCAGGCTAAGAGCGCACAGGCGCTGCGAGTGCTCGAGGCAAAGTCGGCAAACGACAACTTGGCGAAGATCGATAAGGCGGCGAAAGAATTCGAAAGTATTTTGCTCGGCGAATGGCTCGAAAAGGCGGAAAAGTCCTTTGCCACTGTCCCTGGACCCGACCCCGATCAGGACAACGATCCGGGACATGACCAGTTCGAAAGCATCGGTTGTCAGTTTCTGGCCGAGGCGCTGAGCCAGGCCGGCGGGATCGGTATCGCAGCGATGATCAGCAAACATTTAGAAGCAGTGGAGGCGAGTCGAAACCCGGACGAGAACTCCAAGCAGGGCGCTGCGCCGGCTTCCGTAAATCATGGTAACTTGCAGAATAATAAGTAGTTAGAGGGACCGAGAAGAGCTAAAGTCTGCTCCGTAAACTGCCGATTATGAACTGAGGTGAGGCTGTTATGAGAATCGGATCGAACATACCCGATCTGCAGGTTGTCTCCACTGCACGGGTAGGCGTCTCCTCGGCTGCGGCCAGCAAGGCCCGTCAGGCATCCCGCCAAGAGAGCGACTCTGGCCCAGAGGACAAGCTAAGCATAAGCAGTCTAGCGACACAAGCTTTGCAGACGCCGGAGATCCGTCAAGACAAGGTGGACAACCTGCAGCCGATGGTCCTCAGTGGACAGTATGGGCTGGATCCAGGGCAGATTGCCGGAGCGATGATCGACGAGTTTTAGTAGCACGGCATAAACAAATGGAAGAACTGGGAGCGAGACGATGGTGCTGAACCCAGAGGCCACCCACCTAAAGCCCAAACCCGATTACCTGGCGTTGGTGCGTGCCTTGTCTGAGGAGATTGCCGCCGCCATTTCCGCCATCGAGCGGAACCATCTGGAGCGGTTGGAAGCCGCCATCCGAAACCAGGAAAAACTCTGCCATGAGCTCATGACGAGGAAAGGCTCGGCCTCTGCCATCTCTGAGAGCCGAAAGCACGAAGTTCGGGAAGCACATTCGACTCTGGCGCAGTTAAATCGAGTCTATGCCGGGGTGATCAAGCGTGCGAAACGATGTGCCGCCTTGCTTCTCGCGCTCTACGGATACCAGGGTCAAGGTTACGGGAACGATATCTTAGCGGACCGGCGCAGTTGGTCCTGCGAGGCATAAGACGATGGGTTCCTTACTATCTTCGCTGTTGATCGCGACCCAAGCTCTGGACGTTGACCAGGGGGCGATGGATGTCACGGCAAACAACATCGCTAATGCCAACACGCCCGGCTATAGCCGTGAGGTCACCGATCTTGGGGAACAGACACCGGTGGAGGTGGGAAACCTCACCTTCGGCACCGGGGTAACCATCGAGCAAATCCAGAGTGTTCGCGATCAGGTCCTTACTCTCCAGATCGCGGAACAGACTGCCCAGCAAAGCGGTGCACAGACAGAACTCAACGCCTTGCAACAAGTGCAGGCTCTGTTTGCCAATTCGAACCAAGGAATTGGCGCGGACATCACCGCATTCTTTAATAGCATCAGTCAACTCTCCACCGACCCCACCAACGCCGCCAGCCGAGAGGCGGTGATCACGGCAGCGCAGAACTTGGCGGTTGCCTTTAACCAGACCTCGTCAAGCTTGACCTCGAATCAGTTGAGCTTGAACCAGTCGGTTTCCCAAACCGTCGACCAGATCAATACCCTGACCCAGCAGATTGCTCAAATCAATGTGCAGGTCGGACAAATGCAGCAGTTAGGCCAGGATCCCGGGGGTCTCGAAGACCAGGAAAACCAACTGATCAATCAGCTTTCG
>JASHSL010000254.1 GCA_030040855.1 Terriglobales bacterium | reverse complement strand
CAAAGCAGCAGTCGCCGAGCCGGGTCGTGCGCCAGCCACGGCCATCGAACGCGATCAAGAACTTACTGCGCAAGCACTCGACGGGATTCATGGAGCGGAAAGGCTCAGTGGCTTTGGGCGCTTTGTAACCAAGATCGAGAGCATTTTCCAGGGATCTCAGGCATCGGAGCTATCGAAGTCCCGAGCGCACCTGCGCGCGGTGCCAATCATGATGTCCGCAGGCGTGTTGCTGCTCATGGCAACGGGCTTGCTCTTTCTCTTCTCGAAACCCGAGAGTGCCGTCCCGGGGCACTTTCACCTGCGCACCGGGCTCAGTGGACAGGAACACCAAGGGCATGGCGGCGCTGATGCCTCGGCTCCGGTAACCGAGAACCAACTCGTCGATGCCAGTACATCTGGGAAGGCGGTAGGAAATAGGCCCAAGTTCGAGAACCGCGGTCACAGCCGCCAAACGCGCCCGGCTGTCGCTGGCGACGAAATTGGTCTAGGCAATCAGAACAGTACTCGAAACGAACTGCGGGCGCCTGCCACGGTATTTACTGTGTCTACTGCATCCTATCCTCTGGCCGTCAACCAACCGAACATGTCTCTTAAAGCGGTGCGGCAGTCTCCGCTCGAGCTTCCAGCTGGAACGGAAATCGTAGCGCATACGACAAATGCGATCAGCAGTGGGTTGGAATCGCCTGTGGTTGCGGTGGTAGACCAGAATGTCGAACTGAACGACTCGGTTGTTATCCCGCAGGGTGCGCGGGTGATCGGCTCGACGGCAGGGGCGGTGAAGGACCGCATCAATGTGCGATTCTCCTCAGTACTCTTGCCCAGCAATCGCGAGTTCACGATCTCTGGCCTGGCATTAATGAAAGACGGCAGTGCCGGTCTGGCAGGCAAAATTCAAGGCAGCGGTCACCCGATTCTCTCCGCTGCAGCACGCGTCGGAACTGGGGCGGCGGTTGTGGCGACCGAGTTCGCTGGGCAAGGGTCCTTGAATCAACCTTTCTCCCAAGCTGACTACCTGAGGAACCAAATGGCCGCCGAAGCCGGAACCGAAGGAAATCGCCTCTCCAATCGCTTCCAGCAGCCGATGAGTGACCCAATTGTGAAGCTGGGCACGAACCAACCATTGCGGATCTTTTTGCTGAAGGCACTCGATCTCGGGAACCCACATGAGGAACAGTCACAACCAATACCCTCTGCTCCAGTCGCCAATGCTACGACGGACCAGGGCACAGGTTCAGAACAGGGGCTGGTTGCGGCCCAAACCGCCTACATCCAAGCACTCGAAGCGCAACTAGCAGAAATGCGCGCTTCACTCGACGGAAAGCAACCCAATGGACAGCACTAAAAACTCTTGCACTTCGATTTCTTCTTCCGCTGAACTGTCGAGGGTTCTGGCGACGCACGGCTACATCGCAAAGCCGGAGACAGCGAACGTGCTGTATCTCGCCCTGCGTTTACAGAAGCCACTCCTCCTAGAGGGACCGCCAGGCGCGGGCAAAACTCAAGTGGCGAAGATTTTATCAGACGCGCTGCAAATGCCGTTGATCCGACTGCAGTGCTACGAAGGGATCGACGAGGCGAAGGCGCTCTACCATTGGAACGAGCCTCTGCAGCGCAGCGCACTCGAATTCTCTCGTCAGACAAGCCCGGCTGAATCCCAAAGCAGCTGGTCAGAACTCAAGCGTCAGCTTTATAGCACAGATTTCCTGATTCCTGGGCCGATCCTGAGGGCTTTGCAATCGGACTCGAGGGCTGTTTTGCTGATCGATGAAGTCGATAAGGCGGGCCCTTCGTTTGAGGCATTTCTTTTGGAGATTCTTTCGGATTTCCAGGTTTCTATTCCTCAGTTGGGCACGGTTGTCGCCAAGTACCGGCCCATCGTGGTCTTAACCTCGAACGCCCAGCGCAAATTGACCGATGCCCTACGCGGACGCTGTTTCCTTCTGTGGATGAATTATCCCGCTCCGGATCAGGAGATCGAGATCATCACGACTCATGCGCCTGAGTTCAAGTCGCAGCTTGCCGCCCAAGCGGCCAGGTTTACGGCTGCCGTGCGTCACCTCGGGATGGCCAAGCCGCCCGCGATCCGCGAATCGCTTGACTGGATTGATGCTTTGACACTACTCGGGGCAACGGAATTGACTGCCGAGATGGTTTCGGCGACTTTGCCAGTCCTGCTGAAAACCCGAGAGGACATCGACCGGGCCGCAGGACACGTAGCATTGCTTCTTCAGCGTTCCCGCTGTTAGAGGCAGGCAAGAAACCACAATCGCGCGCCGCAGGAATTCACCCACAAATCTCCGCCCAGTCGGGAGTGGACGTGACCTCTCTTGTCGCGCAAATTCGACGATTTCCCTACCTGGTACTTGGGTGGGTTCTGATCGCCGCCGTGTCTTTTGTGTTGCCTGATCGCATGTTCCTGACCCGCACCGAGGGGCTTTGGTTCGGAATTGCCTTTTTGGGTGTCGCGCTCCTGTACGGATCGCGACAGATCCGGCACAATCTGCCGATCAGGATTGGCCCGCTCACCTTGGCACGGTTACCTCGCCAGGCTGACATGCAGTATCTGGGGCACGGTTTTCTGTGGAACTCAGAACGTGCCAACCAAATCCTCGCGGTCGAGCGTGGCCGTGAAACCACATCTCGCGGTCGCGGCCCGGGAGACCTTGGTGGCGTAGCTACGCTTCACGCGGTCGGCCGAAAACAGGAGCAGCCCATCTTCGTTCCCCTCAGTGACCTGGAGGGACACATGCTC
>JASHSL010000253.1 GCA_030040855.1 Terriglobales bacterium | reverse complement strand
GGAGAATGGGACAGGATGGAAAGAATGCAACGCAGTTACTCGCTGACTCCCATGCACAATTGAGTTGGTCGTCGGTGTGCGGCAATCGCTATATTGTGTTCGGTTGGGCATTCCATGGGGACAACAGCTCGGTGAACATCTGGCGTGCCAACGCAGATGGATCGAACGTCATGCGACTAACGAACGGCAAGCGCGATCTTCATCCTGTTTGCTCACGGGATCAAAAATGGGTCTTCTATTACGACTTGCCCGCTCAGGGGCTTAAGCGTGTATTGTTGGACGGCTCGGGCAAACCCGAAGCACTTCCGCACAGCAGCGACTTCCAAGGGTTCATTGTATGGGGGAATATGGAGATGTCTACTGACGGAACATCGTTGGCTTATGTGGTTGAGGCTGCAGATAACGAGACGCAAGGGGGTACGCGAAAGATCGCGTTGTTAAATCTAGAATCGCCGACAGCTCCCCGGCTGCTCGATGCAAACCCACAGATCTCGAATGGCGTGCAGTTCACTCCTGACAAAAAGGCAGTCGCATATCCGATACGCGACAACGGAGTGGATAACCTCTGGGTGCAGCCGCTCGATGGTTCCGCTGGACATCAGATTACGAACTTCAAATCCGACCAAATTGTCCAGTTCCACTGGTCGCCAGACGGGACGAAGCTCGCCGTCCTGCGCCAACACTGGGAGTCAGTCGTGGTTCTGATCCAAGAAACGAAGCCGTAAACTGCTCCGACATTGAAATTTGTAAACTGGTCAAAAGGTATACCTAGTGAACCAGCGAAAATCGCAAATGTTGGACTAACGGAATCATGTACTTGCCGCCCTGCGCGGCGAAACCCTTTTTGACCACCGGTTCCTAAGCCCAAGAAAACAATACGAGCGACACTTCTTGGCAGCTTTCTCTCCCTGCTCGTTGACCCGCCCCCGATTGCGGCATAACATTCCCGCCAGCGGCAGCTCCTTCGGATTTGTAAGTTCGCCAGCCGGGCTGCGAGCGGCGGGGGTGGAGGAACTCACGTGGAGCCGGAACTCTGGCATCGAGTAGAAAAGCTGTATCACCGTGCTCTGGAACTGGAACAAGGGCAGCGTGCGCAATTCCTTGAACGAACTTGCGGGCACGATCAAGTCCTGCGCCGAGAAGTCGAGTCGCTGCTGGCTCATGGGGACAAAACCCGCCATTATATCGACTCGCCTGCACTGGAATTGGTGGGAAAGTTGGTCGCCAATGAAGCAGCAAAAGGCGGCGAAGCCCTGATTGGTGCCACACTCTCGCATTACCACGTGATCGAGAAGCTTGGGGGCGGGGGCATGGGAGTTGTCTACAAAGCTGAGGATGCTGAGCTTCGGCGCTTGGTAGCCTTGAAATTTCTGCCGGAAAATTTGGCGCGTGATCCGCAGTCATTGGAGCGTTTCCGCCGCGAGGCGCGTGCCGCTTCGGCTTTGAATCATCCGAGTATCTGCACGATCTATGAGATTGCTAAACACGATGATCAGACCTTCATCGTGATGGAGTTTCTGGACGGTGTGACGCTTAAGCATCGCATTGGCGGCAAGCCAATGGAGATCGAGACCGTGCTATCGCTAGGGATCGAGATCGCTGATGCACTCGATGCCGCTCATGCGAAGGGCATCGTACATCGTGACATTAAGCCTGCGAACATTTTCGTCACGGATCGCGGTCACGCCAAGATTCTGGACTTCGGATTAGCAAAAGTTTCGATTTCACTGGACAAGACGGCGGCGCTGGGCGCTGCGCAATCGACGCTGACAATGGAAGAACACCTGACCAGTCCCGGCACGGCGGTGGGAACCATTGCTTATATGTCGCCGGAACAGGCGCGAGCGAAGGAGTTGGATGCGCGAACCGATCTATTCTCCTTAGGGGCCGTGCTCTATGAGATGGCAAGTGGCAAGTTGCCTTTCAACGGGGAGAGTACGGCCGTGATCTTCGAAGCGATCCTGAACCGGATACCTGTCCCATTGCAACAGTTAAACCGCCTTGTGCCTGCTGATTTGGAACGAATCGTGAACAAGTGTCTGGAGAAAGACCGCAACCTCCGTTATCAGCATGCCTCTGACGTTCGCACCGACCTGCAACGGTTGAAGCGGGACACGGAAAGCGGTCGCATGGCAGCGCCTCCCGCTCAGAAGAGCAAACTCTGGAAGATTTTTGTTTCCGCAGGTGTGGTGGTTGTCGCACTGATCGGGGGCGGGATTTACTACCGTTGGCATCGAACCAAACCGCTGACCGAGAAAGACACTGTGGTTCTCGCCGACTTCGATAACAAGACGGGCGATACCGTCTTCGACGATGCTCTCAAGCAGGCGTTAGCCGTGGAACTCGGACAATCTCCGTTCCTGAACGTGCTTCCCGACCGAAAAGTGAGCGAGACCTTGCAGATGATGGGCCGTCCCGCGGGCCTGCGCATCACGGCGGATGTCAGCCGCGAGCTATGTCTGCGCACGGGCAGCAAGGCCGTGCTGGGTGGGACGATCTCCAGCTTGGGTAGTCATTACCTGATTGACCTCGACGCGGTCGCGTGCAGCACGGGCGACACCTTGGCCAAAGAACAGGGGGAAGCCGCCAGCAAGGAAGAGGTTCTGAAGACCCTGAGCCAATCTTCGTCCGCTCTGCGCACGAAGCTGGGAGAGTCGCTGCCATCAGTACAGAAGTTCGAGGTTCCCATCGAAGCCACGACATCCTCGCTCGAAGCCCTGAAAAACTACAGCATGGGTATGGCAATAAGGCGCGAAAAGGGAGACGCACCAGCCATTCCGTTCTTTAAGCGGGCGACTGAACTCGATCCTAACTTCCCGCTAGCGTATGCCGCGTTGTCGATAACGTACATCAGTCTCTTGCAACCGTCGCAGGGGGTCGAATACGCCACCAAGGCCTACCAGTTGCGCGACCGGGTCACCGAACGGGAGAAACTACGTATCTCCTCGGCTTATTTCGAGGCCACTGGAGAAGTGGACAAGGCAACCCAGACCTACGAACTGTGGATCGCAAACTATCCTCGCGATTACACTCCTCATGCTGACTTGGGCATGGACTATGCCATGATGGGGCAATATGACGAGGCGCTGCCGGAAAGACAGGAAGCGTTGCGTCTTGAGCCTGATCATGTCTTGAGCTACTCAAATCTGGGGGCAACGTACCTCAACCTGAACCGGCTGGATGAAGCCAAAGCTATCCTCGATCAGGCGTTGGTACGCAAGCTAGATGGCGGAGATCTGCGCCAGTTTATATACTACCTAGCCTTCCTGCGGGGAGACGCCGGGCAGATGGAGCAGCAGGTGGCTTGGGGTGCAGGCAAGCCCGGAGACGAAGACCCGCTGCTATCGATGCAGTCCGATACGGAAGCCTATTACGGACAGATGAACAAGGCACGGGACTTCTCCCGCCGAGCCGTGGACTCAGCCGTTCGCGCCGACTCCAAGGAAATTGCGGCTTTGTGGCAGGTCAATGCTGCGCTGCGGGAAGCGGAGTTGGGCAATGCCGCCCTCGCAAGGCAAGGAGTCACGGCGGCTCTGGCGCTGTCTCCGGGGCGGGATGTAAAGGTGGTGACAGCCCTGACGCTGGCCCGCATCGGTGATGTCCCACGAACCAAGGCGTTGCTCGGAGAACTGGAGAAGAACTACCCGACCAATACGATATTGAAGCTCTACTGGCTGCCGACCATCGACGCCGCCATCGAACTCAATAGGGGCAACTTTTCGCAAGCGATTGTGGATTTGGAAGCCGCCGCTCCGTACGAACTGGGAACAGCGGCAATGTTCATCAACTACCTGTATCCGACGTACGTGCGGGGGCAAGCTTACCTGCTGGGACATAACGGCACCGCGGCAGCCGCCGAGTTCCAGAAGCTACTCGACCATAGGGGCATCGTGCAGAACTTTGTGACGGGAGCACTGGCTCATTTTCAAATTGGTCGTGCGTACGCGGTGGCAGGTGATACCGCCAAGGCGAAAGCCGCCTATCAGGACTTCCTCACCCTTTGGAAAGACGCCGACCCCGACATCCCCATCCTGAAACAAGCGAAGGCGGAATTCGCGAAGATGCAATGACGTGGGCTGAAGGCTCGTTGACGAGCCCATGCTCCAAGCTAGTATTTCAGCCAGTGGGAACACCTACCCAACTCGTCGGCCAGACGATCTTTCACTAACCCGTGATCGAAAAGCTGGGTGGCGGGGCGATGGGCGTGGTGTACAAGGCGTGGTGTACAAGGCCGACGATATTAAGCTGAATCGCTTCGTCGCCCTCAACCCAAAGATGGGGCCAAAGACCCACAGGCATTAGCGCATTAAGGCGGGAATTAAGGACAAAAAACCGCAATTGGACGAATCAAGATTTTCAATCGATAAGAGTTAGGCTTTTCGCCCATTTTCGTTGTAATGTATTGAAACCTCGGAGGCGTGCATGACCCTCCCTTCGCTCACGAGGTCTCGCAGCTACTCAAAGCTTGGAGTGCCGGGACGAGCAGGCTCTGGCAAAGCTCACCCCTTTGGTGTATGAGTTTCACCGAGTCGCACAATGCTACATGGCTGGACAGAGGTCCGACCACACCCTGCAAACCACCGCGCTGGTCAATGAAGTCTATCTACGGCTGGTGGATTGCGAACAAGTACGGTGGCGGGATCGGGCACACTTTTTTGCCGTATCATCCCAGTTGATGCGGCGGATTCTGGTCGATTTTGCCCGCACTCGCGGTTACCAGAAAAGAGGGGGCGGACGGCCGCATATCTCTTTGGATGATGCTCCGTCCGTAGGCCAGGAACCCGATGCGAACCTACTGGCCCTGGATGATGCCCTGACGGCCTTGGCAGCTATGGACCAGAGAAAGAGCAAGGTGGTAGAACTGCGATTCTTCGGAGGACTGAGCGTGGAAGAAGTGCCGCAGTTTTGGGCGTTTCCAGTGATACGGTTTTGCGGGACTGGAGTTTTGCCCGAGCCTGGCTTCTGCGGCAGCTCAGCGGAGAAAACTGAAACATGGAGCCGGAAGTCCTTCGTCGCGTGGAAGAGTTATATCACCGTGCTTTGGAACTGGAGGAGAGC